>JBDGVS010000258.1:0-4336 GCA_039585535.1 Gemmatimonadota bacterium
GCCCGCCCAGGTCACGGCGGCGATGAACCCATCCGGCAAGGGTCTCGGTGGCACCAGCGTCGGAGGCGCGCAGGCCACCGATCATTCGGGTGCGGAGCTGAGTCTTTTCGATGTCTCGTTGCGCCATCAGGCGGATCTCTCTTGTTCGATTGCGTCTTCCGTTCGACCCGATCGGGTCACAACCCACGCGTACCCTGACAAAAGCCCGGCAACGTCGGCGATCCAGTCGGCCACGTCGGGCATGCGTCCCGGTACGTACATCTGGTGCCACTCATCGCTCAAGCCGTACAACGCCCCGATGATGAGAAGCACTCCGTGCGAAATCGCCTTCGGCGAGCGTAACCATCCAAAGCCGAGCAGGGCACCCAGCACCCCGTAGAGCGCGAAATGGCCCAACTTGTCCCCGTATGGGAATACCGGTCCCGGAATGCTCGAGCGCGCGCTGAGAGCGAAAAGGAGCACCGCCCAGGCCGCGGCGGGACCCCACACGCGGAGTCGGTTCACCAACCTCGTGTCCGTCGGTCGTCGTTCGGACCGTGTAGTGGGTACGAAGCCCGTGAGTCGGCGGCTAAGTTAAGGGGCGCCAAAACCCGGTTCAACAGGCCTCATGTCAGCCGAATCTCGCCCCGACCTGCTTTCATTCACACCGCCCGAGCTCCACGCGGCCCTTTCGACGCACTTCGTGCATCGGGGACAGCCGGACTATCGGGTCGGCCAGGTCGAACGCGCCCTCCTTGAAAAAATGGTCCGCACGTTCGACGACGTTACCGAACTTCCGGGCGCTGAGCGGACCGCCCTGTCGGAAGCGTTCCGGATCGCGGAGCCCGTTCCCGAGACGATCCAGAGAAGCACAGACGGGACGGTGAAGCACCTTTGGCGACTCGAAGATGGAGAACTGGTCGAGTCGGTCCTGATCCCCACCAAGCGTCGTCTCACGCTGTGCATTTCTTCGCAGGCCGGATGTGCGATGGGCTGTACCTTCTGCGCGACCGGCTGGGGCGGCTTCGATCGACAGCTTACCGCCGGCGAGATCGTCGGGCAGTATCGTGGGTCGCGAAGGTGGGCCGAGGAGAACGACTACGGCCCGATCTCGAACATCGTGTACATGGGGATGGGCGAACCTCTTTCGAACCGGAAGGCGGTGCACCCCTCGCTGACGATCCTGAATCAGGGCTACGGCGTGGGCGCACGTCGGATCACCGTCTCCACCGTCGGCGTCGTACCGGGTATTCTGGAGCTAGCCGAGCGACCGGAGCAGTTCCGCCTCGCGCTCTCACTACACGCGCCAGAGAGCGATCTACGCCGCGAACTGATCCCGCTCGAGAAGCGCCACCCCCTTCCCGATCTGATGGAGGCGCTCGCCGCGTTCGACGACGGCGGCGGGAAGCGAATCACCTTCGAGTACACGATGATCGACGGGATCAACGACGACCTTTCGCTGATTCAGCCCCTGGCCCGCCTGGCGCTCCAGGTTCGGGCCTTCGTGAATCTGATCCCGTTCAACCCCATCCCCTATCAGAGTTGGGGACCCTCGCCATCCGCGCGTATCCAGGCGTTCGCCGACGGACTCGAAGCCTCCGGCGTCTCGGTTGCAGTCCGTGGGACCCGCGGGCAGGACATCGATGCCGCGTGTGGCCAGCTGCGCGGACACACACTCGTGCAGCTCGAAGGAAGTCGAGCGCCCGCCGTCGAGGAGTAGCCGCTCTCGTTCGGGCGTCAGGAAATCCCGCGGCCGATACGACCCCAGCGAACTTCACGAAGCGCCGGGAAGGGTCGGTAAGAGTCCTTGTTGTACGAGTAGTACGTGAAGACTGCCCGCCCCTCGAGTCTCCACCCCTCGAGGAGACCCCAGTACCGTGAGTCGAGGCTCTTCTCGCGGTTGTCTCCGAGCATGAAGTACCGGTCCTCCGGTATCAGGAGCGGTCCCCAGTTGTCACGCGTCGGGGCATACGTCCTCGGGTCCGCGCCAGGCGGGAGGAAGTCCCTCTGCCACTCCATCCACGGGTGGACTTCGTCCCCCACGTCGGAGTGCACGGCGTAGGGCTCCTCGACCATCTCTCCGTTCACATAGAGGACCCGATCACGCATCTGTACGGTATCGCCCGGGAGGCCGATCAATCGCTTGATGAGCATCAGGTCGGGCTCATGCGGCGGATCGAAGACGAGGACGTCGAAGCGCCCTGGCCGTGAGTACCCCGGGATGCGCACGCTCGTACCTGGGATCTGCGAACCAATCGCGAGACGGTTCACCAGAAGCATGTCGCCGACCAGGAGTGTCTCCTCCATCGATCCCGACGTGATGACGAACGTCTGGACGAGGAAGGTGCGGAGAAAGAGGAAAAGAGCGACCGCGATCACGATCGACTTCGCCCACTCCAGCGTCGAGTTCTGGTCGACCGGCGTCTGTTTCGCCCGACGAGCCCGCCGCTCTTCAGCCGCGCTCTTCGTGCTGTCGGCCGCCGCCGCGGCGCCGTCGCCCGCCTGTTCCTTTTTCCGTTTCGCCATCGATCCCCGTCGTATCCCCGCCGAGCTGCCTGGTGCCTAGGGTGTGGCCGTCGCCGCTGGGGCGTCGATCACCTTCCGAACCAGGTACGAGGATCCCACTGCGGTCGTTGTCCCGAATCGTCCGGATTCAAGCCTTGCTGCGGCGTCCACGCCCCTCCGACTACTACGGTCACATCGACGTAGAGGTTCGGGTCCGGGTCGGACAGGACGATATCGATTCCGAGAGCCGCCGCAACGGCTTGCGCGGCGTCCGTCCGCCCCACCCGATCGATGACCTGCGAAGGACGGTCCGGATCGAAGGTGGCTGCGTTACCGAAGATCACGACATCGAAGCCCGCGAGGCGCAGCTGTTCCGTGACCTCACCGGCCATGCCGGCGACGCCGCCTCCATTGAGCACCTCCACCTCGACGTCGTCGCCCTCCCACTGTACCCGGACGTTCGCGGCAACGCTTTCCTGTTCGTCGACGACCGCCGTCCCCACTCCGTCCGAGGTGAATCCGATGCCGAGGGCGGCCACGGTGATCCCGAGCGCCAGCAGCCCCACGAGTGTGACCATTGGGTTCTTCTGGTGCGCCTTCCCACGCCGGGCACCGCCACGCTTCTTCGTACGTCGGGGCGTCTTCTTTGCCGAGCGAGCCGATGTACGCGGGCTCACGAGGCATCTCCCACGAGCGCGTTCCAGAAGTCGATGGTACGCGGGTGGATTCGCCCGTTACGCTCGAGACCACGCCCGATTCGGGCCCGCGCCACCTCTCGCGTCACAGCGTCGAGCTCTTGTGGCATGCGCCCGCGGCGTTCCTCTCTCCATTCCGGCAGATACGTGCGACCGGGCTCCAGAAAGTCGGCGGCGTAAAGCGCACGACCCATCGACTCGAACCGTGGATCGCCCAGCGTATGCCAGGCGACGGCCGTCAGAAGTTCTCCGTCCTCCACTCCATCGATCCGGAGTTGCTCTGCGGCTGCCGGGCCATGGAGGAGCGGTCCCGGTAGAAGTCGCTCCGCGGGAGACACCCGTTCACGGAGTACCTCTGGCACCTCGTCCCGGAGTGCGTCGTGCAGGTATCCGAGGGCGCGCCACGTCGTTCGTGCGACGTCGTCGAGGCCGCGCTCCTGGGCCCACCCGTCGAGCAAGGCGGCGACACGACTCATGTGAGCCGTGCGCTTCTCACCAGCCACCGCCCAACCGGGCAAGCGGCCCTCGGCAGCTTCGGCGACGATGGGGTGAAGGAGTGCGTGCAAGGTGAACCGGGGGGCGGTAAACATTTGACGTCACCGGTACAGTACCTGATCACACCGTCGGTCTCCACCCTCCTGTGTTCGAGCACCCGAGCGTGGTCTTACCTTCGGGGATGCCGATTCGCTGGGACCCCCTGCTGACCCGCGCCCTGGCGCGCGAGTTGAACACCTCACTCCGCGGAGCACGACTCCGTGCCCTGCGCTTCGATGCCCGCACTCGGGACGCGATCCTGCTCTTTCGCGATCGCACGCTGGTGTGGCGCCTGCACCCCGAGCGAGGCTGGCCGGAGGCCCGGGAGGCCATGGATCCCGAGCCCACCGATCTCCGACTCCGGGCCCGCGTCCGACGAGTCTATGCACCGGACGACGAACGGGTGCTGGTCTTGGAGCTGACCCGCGAAGGAAGCGGCGGAAGTGGAGTCGAGCTCATCATCGAAGTCATGGGCAACCGGATGAACGCGGTCGTCGCGGAGGGGCCCTCGCGCACGGTCCGACACGTCCTTTCCACGAGAGAAGGAAAGCGAGTCACCCGCGTCGGCCAGCCGTACGAAGCTCCCACTATGACAGGTCGAGTCGGCGGCGACGGCTCGATCG
>JBDGVS010000259.1:0-4331 GCA_039585535.1 Gemmatimonadota bacterium
AGCCGCTCGTCCGCTGGTCGTGAAGATCGAACAGGCGTTTCCATAGCGACTGGCGTGCATCATCGCGATCGCTTCCTCCACGCTGTCCGCGCGATTGACCGCAGCCACCGGACCGAACACCTCTTCGGTACCGATCGACATTTCCGGGCTGACGTTCTCGAATACCGTCGGACCGACCCAGTAGCCGTTCTCCAGCCCCGCTACCGTGGCGCCGCGTCCGTCGAGGGACAGCTTCGCACCGTCGGCGACTCCCTGGTCGATGTACGACCGTACCCGATCCCGATGTGCGCCCGAGATGACCGGGCCCATCTGAGTCGCCGGGTCGAGTCCATCGCCGACACGGATCGAAGCCGCGTGGTCGAGGAGTCGCTCTCGGATCTGCGCATGTGCATCGCCCACGCCGACAACCACGCTCCCGGCCAAACAGCGCTGCCCGGTGGAACCGAAGATCGAACCCGCGCACGCATCGAGCGTGGCGTCCATATCGGCGTCCGGAAGGACGATCAGATAGTTCTTGGCGCCACCAAGTGTCTGCGCGCGCTTTCCAGAAGCGGTCGCACGGGTGTAGACGATCTTCGCGACGTCGCTCGATCCGACGAACGAGACTCCGACGATATCGGGATGATCGCAGATCGACTCGACCGCTTCCTGACCGCCGTGCACAATGTTCAGAACGCCCTCGGGGAGGCCGGCCTGTTCGGCGAGCGCCACGATCTTCTGGTGGGTGAGTGGATCCTGCTCACTCGGCTTGAGGACGACGGTGTTCCCGGTCGCGACCGCGTACGGCCAGAACCAGAGGGGGATCATCACGGGAAAGTTGTATGGGGTGATGATGCCGAACACACCGAGCGGCTGACGCCACGACGCCGAATCGATGCCGCGTGAGATTTCCTCGACCGTGTCGCCCATCATCAGCGTCGGGACGCCGCACGCGTGCTCGACGTTCTCGATCCCGCGCTGGACCTCACCGCGGGTCTCAGGGAGAATCTTCCCGTGCTCCTTCGTGAGCTGGACGGCCAGCTCCTCCTTGTTCTCTTCCAGAAGCATCTTGAGCCTGAAGAGAACCCGAGCTCGCTCGGGGGCAGGAGTCGAACGCCACGCCGGGAAGGCGGCCTTCGCCGCCTGAACCGCAGCATCGACGTCGGCATGGGTCGAGAGCGGGACCCGCGCGATCTCTTCACCCGACGCCGGGTTCCTGATCGGAAGCGTCTCCGTGCCCGACGCGGCGCGCCAACCTCCCCCCACGTAGTTCTGGACGATATCGGTCATCACTGCATCCTCGGGCTGTCTTTTGAGCTTCGGGTCGCCGGCGTACACGCAGGCCATGCGGCTGGTCGGCCGTCTCGGCCGGTAATTACCGTGCGTCTCGTTCGGTCGACAAAGTCGGGATCCTCAGCGGCCAGGTAGGTCAGTGAGGCCGTGAGCACCGCGTTGTTCTTGAGGTCGTCCCAAACAAGCTTGTCGTAGGTGTCCCGGTGGGTATGCCACGTATGGGAGCTGTAGTCCCACGACAAAGCTCCCAGGCTGAACCCCGGCGCGCCGTAACACACGAAAGAGGCGTAGTCGGAGCCGCCGCCGCCCGGGCTCCCTGGGAGCTCGACCTCGACATGCTGGGCGACGTCGCCGGGCACCTGTGACATCCAGCGGGCGACGGAAGGCGTAGCGCCGACCAGACCCTGCGCGGAAAGTCGCACGACCCGACCCGTTCCGTTGTCCTGATTCCAGAGCGCCTGGAGTCCGTCGACGACCTCCGGGTGGTCCTCTGTAAACGCACGCGAGCCATTCAGCCCCTGTTCCTCGCCGTTCCAGAGCCCGATGAGGATGGTGCGCTTCGGATTCGGATACGCGGCCTTCAGGATGCGCATCGTCTCCATCATGAGGACGGAACCCGAGCCGTTGTCGGTGGCTCCCGAGCCACTCTCCCAGGAGTCGAAGTGAGCGGAGAGCATCACGTACTGGTCCGGCCACTCGGTGCCCGGGATCTCGCCGATCACGTTGAAGACGGGGACCTCGCCACGATTCTCGGCCTCAGCCGTCAGGCGGACGGTGGGCTCCTGTCCATTCGCCGCGAGGCGATGGAGCAGACCGTAGTCCTCACAGCTCAACTCGAAGGTCGGTGACTCTCGGTTGTAGGCGTTGAACACCCTGGTCGTACCGTACGAGCCGGGCCACTGCGACGTGACGATGCCCGCCGCGCCGGCCGCCTCCAGCTGGGCGTGCAGGTCTCTGCGACGCGGATCGCTCGAGCCCGTCATCGCCAGGCTTCGGTTCCATCGGACCTCCTCCATCGAACGCTGCGCGTCCATCCTCTCGGCCGATCCTTCCATCGCAAACTCTGCCCACTGCTCGTCGGCGCGACACGTCGGCTCGGGATAGGACAGCATGACCCACGTGCCCTCAACGGTGCCGAGGAATCGATCCCAGTCCGTGGGCGCGTCGATTTCCGGGAGGTAGGTCACGCCGGCCTCGACCGGACGCCCATCGGTACCGGGGCTCCACGCGAGGATGCGCCCCTCCAGCGAGCGGACGCGTGGAGAGACGAGATCGACGTGGCTCACGCCGCGATCCCATCCTTCCCAGGTACCGTACTGCTCCCGTCGGGCGTCCACGCCCCAGCTATCGAGTGTTTCCTCGGCCCACCGCTGAGCCGCCTCTGACCCGGACGACCCGGTCAGTCGCGGCCCGATTTCGTCGAGAAGCACCTGTGCGAGATCTGCGAAGTGCGAATTGTTCATGCCCTCTTCCCAGATCTGCCGCAGAACGGGATCGTCGGTCGCACAGTTTTGCGCCTCGACGACATTCGGGGAGGCAACGGCAAGCAGCGTAACCGCCGCGACAACAATCGTCCTGTTCGTCATGCTCTCGTTGGTTGGTGTGATCCCTCGGCGAATCAAAGTCCGGCCAACTTCTTCACGTAGGTGAATTCGGCCTTCTTCACGGACTGCACCGAGAGGCGCCCGTACCGCACGAGTTCCATGTCGGCCAGCTTGGGATCGGCTTTGATCTCCGGAAGCCCCAGCGGCTGTTCGACATCCGCCACCTTCGATACGAACTCGATGTCGACCATGTACCAGCGGGGGTTGTCCGGGTCGGACTTCGCATCGTGGTACTTGCTCTTGGCATCGAATGCGAAGTGGTCTGGATACGCTTCCTTGCAGACCCGCGCGATCCCCACGACTCCGGGCGGCTTCGCGTTCGAGTGGTAGTACAGGACGAGGTCACCGACCTTCATGTCCCGCATGTTGTTTCGGGCCTTGTAGTTCCTCACGCCCTCCCAGCACGTCGATCCTTCCCGCTCGAGGTCCTCGATCGAGTAGACGTACGGTTCGGACTTCATCAGCCAGTACTGCTTCGCCATAGCGTGTCGGGCTCGGGACTCAGGGACGCCAATAATGGGGCGCCCCCGGCCCGTCCGCGAGACGAGAGCGGTACGCTCCCTACGACACTCCCAGCTGCACGCTGGCGCCATTGTTCCCTGCGTTCGGGTCTACCTCGAAGGTGAGCCCGAGCGCCTCGGCGATGATCGGAATCGAAGCCGGCGTTCCGTCCGTGACTTCGAGGAGCACGCTCAACGTGTCGGCCTGCCCGACGTCGAGATCGGCAAACGACCACAGACCTGTATCGCTGTCGTAGCTACCCCCGGTCTGGGTTGACGACAGATAGGTCAACGCGGCAGGCACGGTGTCGCGCACCTCAAAGGCCGTCGCGCGCCACGGCCCGTTGTTCGTAACAACGACGGTGACTTCGACTATGTCACCCAGGCTGGCCGCGAGCGTGTCGAGCTCCACAGTCACCGCAATGTCCGCTTCCTTCGTCTGCAGCAGCAGGTCGGTAGGCCCGCGCGGCAAGATCTGCCATCGCACGGAGCCCGACCCGTCATCGACAGGGTTCAGCAGCCCGGTCGCCTGAGAGATTCCCAGGATCGTGTCCGGTCGGATGATCGAAGTATTGAGTTGGAGAAAGTCACGCAGCACAACCTCGACCGAGTCGACCCCATCCACCGCCCAGAACCGATAGTGGCCCTCGAGGTTGGTCGACGTATCCGTGATCGAAAGGTTTCGTGCGCGGACGAGCGCGGCGTCGAGCGCGCCCCCGTTTGCCGACGCGGCCTCGGCGGCGGTCGCATCTCGCGGAATCACGACTGATGCGCCCTGCACCAGGACGTTCGGGGTGACCTCGTCGAGGGCGGGTCGCCCGTTGTCCCGCACGACACGCCCCAGCAATCGAACCGAGTCTCCCGTAGAGACCCCCCCGGAGCGCTCCACGCTGAGTGCCCGAAGGAAGCCAGTGGCTCCACCGAAATGCACCTGCCCGTCGGAGTCTGCGTTAAC
>JBDGVS010000260.1:0-4327 GCA_039585535.1 Gemmatimonadota bacterium
GTCCGTAGCGTGCGCGAGTCGGATATCTGGAAGCGCGCGCAGGCTGCTGGTCGCCGACTGGTCGAGATTCCGTTCGCACTCCCGGGTCTGGAGCTCGAGGTGGTGCGCGAGCAAGACGTCGATCGAAAGCCCGTAGGCCCGACAGGCAAGCGGCAGCTGGATCTCTTCGGAGGCGGGGGCCCAGTGCCCGAACCAGAGCAGGCGCCCGCGGATGTCCCGCCGGAGTTCTTAGTGAGCGATTCCGGGACCGAGCTGCTGCCGACCGTCGTCGAGGGCGTGATCGACCTCGCCTTCAAGGAGCGGGGAGGTTGGGTCATCGCCGACTACAAGACGGACGTCGGCACCGACGCGGATTTCGCGACACGAGCCGTGGGGTACAGGAGGCAGGTGGAGCTGTACGCCCGCGCCTGGACGACGCTCACGGGCGAGCCGGTCAAGGAACGGGTCCTCTTCTACACCGCGCAGAATCGGGTGGAGAGCTGGTAGGTCAGCGTACGAGCTCGCCGTTCTCGCCGACCTGGACCAGTAGCGGCACTCCCTGATAGTCACGAGGGTCGACGCCTTCGATGCGGACGGTGGGCCGCTGGCCGCCGATCAGAACGGTCACTTCGACGTCCACAGGCTGCCCACCGGGTACGCCGAAATGGACGGGCAGATCGGACTGAGCGTCGTATCCAGATCCCGTGTCTACGAGGCGTGAGCCCATGAGTCGATCGGTCCCTGCAGCGTAGATCCTCACTTCGGCGCCGGGCCGGGTCGCACGTCCCGCGCCGTCGAGCACTCGCACCTGGAGCGAGTGCCACGTGTATTCCGGCCGCAGGAGGTTTTGCACCAGGTGATGCATGCCGTCGTCTGCGGCACCGGCCAGTGAGAGATCGAGGTCGCCGTCGAGATCGAAGTCGACCCAGGTGGCACCGTGGCTCGCGTTCAGCTCCAGAATCTCCGGCGGGGTGACGTCGACGAAGGTCGGCGAGCCCTCGCGGCGCATGAGCCAGTCGCGGTAATGAGTGCCACCCCCGACGGTGCCGTTCACATACAGATCGATCGCACCGTCATGATCGAAGTCGGCCCACGCGCAGGTGTCGTAGCGGGAGTCGATATCGAGCCCCGCACTCGCCGCGACGTGCGTCCAACCCGTGGCTGTGCGTTCTGCGAGTCCGTTCGGGCCGTAGTTCGCAAAGAAGAGGTCGAAATCTCCGTCGGCATCGTAGTCCACCACGCACGGGCGCACCGTGCCCTGGGCGTCGTCTCCCAGCGCCCGCCCTCCGTCGCGGACCTCCTCGAAGTGCAGTGCCTCGGTGAAGCCTGTCTCTCCTGCGAGGTAGAGCGCGTTGGTATCTCCGTTCATGTTCCCGACGATCAGATCGAGTCGACCGTCGCCGGTGTCGAACCAGGACGCTCCGACGGTGCGCCGTGCGTCCGCGATCCCCATCTCAGAGGCGACATCGACGAAGCCCTCGTCACCGCGGTTCTCGAAGAGGATGTTCTCCCGATCTCTCATTCCGAGGAAGAGATCGAGATCTCCGTCCTCGTCGTAGTCGATCCATGACGCCTGTCGGGTCGTGCCTTCGGACAGCTCGACTCCGACCTCTCCGGCTATGTTCGTGAAGCCGCCGTCACGATCGTTTCGGAAGAGTGCGGTCACCGGCCCGTCGCCAGCGTATCCGAGGAGCAGGTCGGGGTCGCCATCCGCGTCGAAGTCGCCCCACGCCGACGTCCGCACGGATCGGAGCACGTCGAGGCCGACCCCCGGCGCGACATCTTCGAAGCCAGAGGTGCCACCGTTCCGGTAGAGGCGGCTGGGTGTGCTGTTGAAGCCGACGAACCGATCAGGAAAGCCGTCCAGGTCGAAATCGGCCCACGCGTCGGTGAGCGCTCCCCCATCCGAGAAGAGCTCTGGCTGAGTGAGCGCGAACCGGACCGGCTCGGGCTCGCCGTCGCCACACGCGCCGAGAAGTACCACGGAAAACAGGACGGCGACTCTTTTCATCGGTTCAGCTCCTGAGACTCACGATCGTGACATCGACAGCTCGTCGGGTGCCCTCGTCGCTGCGGCATCGATGCTGGGGCAGAGCGGAGGGTGCGGCAAGGTGAGTATGGTGGCCCCATGGCCTGAACGGGGGGTGGGCGCTCTGGCAGCCTCAGGCTCTGGGGCGCATGTCGCTCACACTCTGGAGCCCCGCCGCGACCTCGGGCAGGATGCCGAGCTCTTCGTAAATCGGGCGAATGAGGCCGCGCAGGGCGGGCAGCCTCACGAAGGCCCACGCAGAGATCGCGATGCACCCGAGGCCACCGAGCATGATTGCGACCGGAGCGCCCACCCGACTGGCGATGGCGCCACCGACCAGTCCGCCGATGGGGGTCGTTCCCACGAAGGCCATCGTATACAGACTCATGATCCGGCCGCGCATATCCTCGCGCACGATCGTCTGAAGAATCGTGTTGATCGAGGCGGTCACGATGATCATGGTGAAGCCGCTCACGACGAGGAGAACGGACGACAGGACTACGTTTCGGGAGAAGGCGAAGAGGATTAGCGTGAGACCGAACAGCCCAGACCCGCGAGCGATGACCGGCCCGAGTCCACGGACCGTGCTGCGGGAAGCGAGGGCCAGCGCGCCGAGCAGCGACCCCGCGCCGGCCGAGGCCGTGAGGAGGCCAAGCGTCCCCGGACCTCCACCGAGCACATCCCGGGCGAAGACGGGAAAGAGGACGACGTACGGGATCCCGATCAGCGCGAAGAGGGACAGAAGCGTCAGGAGGTCACGGAGTGGCGTCGAGCTCCACGCATACCGGAAGCCGTCGATCATCGTGCGCCACACCGACTCCACCTGGTTCGGAGGTTGGTGGGGGACACGCAGCATCGAGAGGGCACCGAGCACGCCGACATACGAGACGGCGTTGATGACGAAGACCGTGCCCTCACCGGTCAGACCGATCAGAACGCCGCCGACTGCCGGACCGATGAGGCGAGCGGCGTTGAACATCGATGAGTTGAGCGCGATCGCGTTCGGCAGGTCCTCGGGGTCGCCGATGAGACGGACCATGAGTGCCTGGCGTGCGGGGATGTCGACCCCGTTGATGAGACCCATCACGACGGAGAGCACCATCAAGTGCCACACGGCGACCACGTCGGTGAGCACGAGCGCCGCCAGCACGGTTGCCTGGATCATCGACAGCATCTGCGCGCCGACGACGATGTGATACCGGCTCCATCGATCGGCGAGCGCCCCTGCGAAAGGCGCCATGAGCAGAGACGGGAACTGGCTCGCGAAGCTGACCGCTCCCAGGAGTAGTGCCGATCCGGTGAGTCGGTAGACCAACCAGCTCATGGCGACCTGCTGCATCCAGGTGCCGATCAGTGAGACCGCCTGCCCAGAAAAGAAAAGGCGGAGGTCGCGATGGCGCAGAGCGCGGAATGCGAGTCGTAGGCGCGCGGGCACTCGGGAAGCTAACGGAGAGGCGCCGCGCGTCAGCCGCCCCAGTCGTCCAACGCGCCTCCGAGGGCCTCGAGTCCGCGCTCGAGCATGTCGAATGGACCTGCCACGGCGACGCGGAAGTGCGCCGGCTCGCCGAAGTATCCACCCGGAGTGACTCCGACTCCGTGCTCCTTTTCTGCGAACGCGACAAACTCATCCGCGCTGTCGACCCCGGAAAGACGAGGAAATCCGACAGATCCTCCGAGCGGCTCGATCCACACCAATTCGGGCCGCGCTTCCACGAAGTCTCGGAAGAGCGCAGCGCCGGGCTTGAGTACCCGACGGGCTCGGTCGAGAAGCTCATCGAGCCGTTCGAATGCGAGCACACCGATCGTTTCTGCCGGAATGGCTCCCACGGCATCGACGATGTCGCGGACACGGAGGGCGCGCTCCGTGGTCTCGGGATCGGCGATCATCCAGCCTACTCGGATTCCGGCCAGGCCGTACGACTTGGTGAGGCTGTTTGTCGAGATGAAGACATCGTCCAGCGTAGCA
Organism: Gemmatimonadota bacterium; assembly: GCA_039585535.1. Lineage (GTDB taxonomy): Bacteria > Gemmatimonadota > Gemmatimonadetes > Longimicrobiales > Gaopeijiaceae > UBA2589. The sequence continues at coordinate 3,975 of JBDGVS010000260.1, forward strand.
GCAGGTGACCGCTCCACGTTCTCCAACGCGTCGAGATAGACCTCGTCTACGATGACCTTCGCGCCGACTGATCGAGCGAGTTCGCCGACGGCAGCCAGTGCAGCGGGCTCGGCGTACACCCCGGACGGGTTGTGCAGGTTCGTGATAACGATGGCGCGGGTATCCGGCGTCAGCGCTGCCTCGACCGCGGCAGGGTCCAGAGCAAACCCCCGATCCCAGCCTCGGTCGAAGGTGTTCACCCGCGCCCCGAGGAAACGGGCGGCTCCGATGTGCGGGTCGTAGCCCGGCCACTCGATCAGAGCCGTATCACCCGGTCGCAGTACCGAGGCCAGCGCGAGGAAGTTCGCTCCCGA
>JBDGVS010000261.1:0-4305 GCA_039585535.1 Gemmatimonadota bacterium
CCCGATCGATGTCGATGACGACCCGCTGGGTTGCCCTCGGAAGTGCGGTGCTGCTGGGCGGTGCCTGTGGTGGAGATGGCATGGCCGGAGGAAGCGACCGCGGAGCGGGTGTCACCGTGGAGGGCGACTGGGCCGTCATCACGGGGGACCTGGCTGGTCAGCGGTACAGCGAGCTGACGCAGATCAACCCGACGAACTTTGCCGACCTCGAGGTGGCGTGGGAGTACGATGCAACCCACCTGGGTTCGGTGAACGCGCGTTCGATCCCGATTTACGTCGACGGACTGCTCGTCAACGTTCACTCGGAGAATCGCACCGTTGTCGCGACCGATGCGGGTACGGGCGCCGAGGTGTGGACGTACACCGAGCCGGAGACGTTCCGGTGGGCGTACTCGATGCGGAAGAATCACGGAAAGGGCGTCGCGTACGCGAACGTCGATGGCCGGGACGTGATCTACCTGATTTCGCCGGCGTTCTTCCTGCACGCGCTCGACGCTCACACGGGTGAGCACATCGAGAACTTCGGGAGCCCGGTCGATATCGAAGGATTCCCGTCGACCGGTGTCGTGGATCTACTTGGCCCCGAGGGCCTGGGCTACGACTACGAGGACGCCGGTGACGGCATCTCACTCGAGCAGGGCTACATCACCAGCTCGTCCCCGGCTCTGGTCGTTAACGGCGTCGTCGTTGTTGGTAACTCTGCGGAGCAGGGCTACAACCAGACACGCCGCGAGAACATTCCGGGCGACATCCTCGGCTATGACGCTCGCACGGGTGACAAGCTCTGGAAGTTCGATGTCCTCCCGGGACCCGGCGAGGTCGGGCACGAGACGTGGGAGAACGACGCGTGGGAGTGGACGGGGGACATTTCGTCGTGGGCGCCGTTGTCCGCTGATCCGGAGCTCGGCCTGGTCTACGTGCCGACCAACGGAGCGACGCAGGACTACTACGGTGGCTTCCGTCCGGGTGACAACCTTTTCTCGACCAGCCTGATCGCGCTGGACGTCGAGACGGGTGAGCGCGCGTGGCACTACCAGTTCGTTCATCACGACATCTGGAACTACGACACCCCGCAGGTTCCGGTGCTCGCCGACGTCATGATCGACGGCGTCGAGACTCCGATCCTCGCACAGGCGACAAAGCAGGCCTTCCTCTACGTGCTGAACCGCGAGACCGGCGAGCCGATCTGGCCGATCGAGGAGCGACCGGTGCCGCAGTCGCTGATTCCGGGAGAGCATCTGTCCCCGACCCAGCCGTTCCCGACTCGCCCCGCGCCGTACGACATGCAGGGCATGACGGAGGATGACCTCATCGACTTCTCGCCGGAACTCCGGCAGATGGCGATCGAAGCGCTCTCCGATTTCCAGATCGGGCCGCTCTTCCTGCCTCCGCTGAACCGGGACAACGAGCTCGGCAAGCGTGCCGCGCTCTGGTGCCCGGCCGACGTCGGTGGGACGAACATCGACGGAACGCCAGCGTACGATCCGTCGACCGGCATCATCTATGTACCGTCGCAGAAGGGGTGTAGCGCTCGGATCATCATCCCCGGGCCGGACAAGGACGACGGGGGTGTTGCGGAGGATCTGACGGATCAGCCGACGGGAACGACGATCACGGACTGGGTGCCGGGCCCCTCGGCCAGCCCCGGCCGCGTCGATGGTCTGCCGTACTGGAAGGCTCCGTATTCCAAGATCACGGCGATCGACCTGAACACGGGTGACCACCTCTGGTGGATTCCGATCGGTGATACGCCGAACAATGTGCTCAACCACCCGGCGGTTCAGGGTACCCCTGATCCGCGCACCGGATCGGGTCGTCAGGCCGCGATGTTCGCTACGCCGGATATGCTGGTCTACGCAGGACACAACAGCGAAGGCGACCCGCAACTTTTCGCGGTCAGTAAGGAGACCGGAGAAGAGTTGGGCCGTGCCGCGATTCCGGATGACAACCGATACATGCTCATGACGTACATGCACGACGGAAAGCAGTACATCGTCGTGAGCACCAACGGCGGCAACTTTGCGATGACGCTGCCGGGCTGATCGTGACCGTGGGGTGCCCGCGATGCGCGGACATTCCTGAGTGACTGACGCGGGGTCTCCGGTTCACCGGAGGCCCCGTTGTCGTACCACCGTGCTTTCCCGAACGGAGCAATCCAGGATATGAGATCGATCGTACTCACCGCAGTCGGCGTCGTGCTCATGGGGGCCGGCGTGACCACGGCCGCTGGGCAGACACCAAAGTCGTCGACGCTCGATATGACCACCTGGTCGATCGCGGCGCTCGACCCGACGACCGGGGGCGTTGGTGTCGCGATGGCTTCGTGTGTGCCGAACACCTTCGGCGATGCGGTCGGGGCTCTGGTGCCGGGTCACGGAGTCGTGGCCACGCAGGCTGCCTGGGATCTCGAAAATCGCAACCGTGCGTACGATGCGCTGCGCGAGGGTCTCGGGGCTCAGGCGATCATGGATCGGGTCACGGAGGCGGATACTTCCACTGCGCGTCGTCAGTACGGCGCCGTGACCATGAAAGACGGGGTCGTCGAGATCGCCGGCTTCACCGGGGAAGGGGCGTCGGATTGGGCGGGCATCGCGTCGGATCTGGGGATGGCGGTTACTGCCCAGGGGAATACGCTCGTGAGCGAGCATGTCGTAGGTGATGCGCTGGCTGCGTTCGTCGAGGACGACCCGGCAGGACGGAATAGTTTGCCCGATCGCCTGATGCGCGCACTGGAGGCGGGCTCCAAAGCCGGCGGGGACATCCGCTGCAACCGTGATGGCATCACGTCCACAGCCGCTACAGCGATGATCCTCGCGGCTCGAGGTGGAGATGCGCCCTACGCGGCTCGGGACATCAACGTCACCGATGAGGGCACGCCGGATGCACCGTGGTTGGCCATCTCCCAGCACTCTGAGCGTGAAGGCCCGAACCCGATTGTCGAGGTGAGGCGCCGCTTCGACGCGTGGAGGCGCGCGCAGCCCGAACTCGAGCCCAGTCGGTCGTTTGCGGACCTCTCGCCCGAGGTGCAGGACTTCGTGAGCGTCTCGGCGCCGCACGTCGTGATCCGTGATGTTCGTCTGATCGATGGCACGGGAGCGCCGGCGCAGTCCGGAATGTCGGTGGAGATCCAGGACGGCCGGATCGTGCGAGTCGGCCCGAGTGCCGAAGTCGGGCTGCCGACTGGGGCCGAGGTGGTGAATGGAGCGGACCACACGCTCCTCCCTGGCTATGTGATGCTCCACGAGCACCTCTTCTATCCGTCAGGGCAAGCCCGCTACAACACGAATGAGATCTCCTTTCCTCCGCTCTATCTGGCCGGTGGGGTCACGACCATGCGGACGGGTGGGAGCGTTGATACGTACACGGATCTACGGGTTCGGCAGCATATCGAAGAGGGTCGCATCCCCGGACCGGACATGGATGTCACGGCACCGTATCTGGAAGGGGCGAACGGCTTCGTGCGTGCGATGCCGCAGCTCAGAACGCCCGAAGAGGCCGTCGCGCATGTGAATTTCTGGATGGACCAGGGCGCGACATCGTTCAAGGCGTACAACCTGATCGATCGTGTGACTCTCGCCGCCGCCATCGATGCCGCGCATGCGCGCGGTGCCAAGGTCACCGGGCACCTTTGTTCGATCACCTACGGCGAGGCTGCGGACCTGGGCATCGACAATCTGGAGCATGGCTTCTTTGCCGCGACCGATTGGGTAGCGGATAAGCAGCCAGACGAGTGTCCACGAGGCGCGAACCAGAGTTACCTCGATCTGGATCTGTCGAGTGCCGCATTCACGGACGTGGTCGAGCATCTGGTTGAGAGTGGGGTCGCGCTTACGTCGACGCTCACTGTGGTCGAGCGCCGCGCGCCCGGTCGCGAGGCACCCCCGGTGGGCGCGCAGGAGGCGATGCTCCCTCAGCTCCACGAACGGGTCATGGCAGGGCTCGAGCGTGCCGACCGTCCTGGCAGCCAGGGGGGAGAGCTGCTCGAGAAGTACATGGCCATGGAAAAGGCGTTCTACGACGCCGGTGGCTTCCTCGTTGTCGGGACTGACCCCACCGGTGGCGGAGATGTCGTTCCGGGATACGCGAACCAGCGAGCGGTCCAGCTACTCGTCGAGGTAGGGCTCACCGTTGAGCAGGCCGTGGAAGTGGCAACGCTGAACGGTGCCCGCTACCTCGGCCGGGAGTCGGAGATCGGAACGATCCAGGCCGGGAAGCGAGCCGACCTGGTACTCCTGCGTGGAGACCCCACGGCAGATACAGGCGCGTTCCGGAATACGACGCTGGTCTTCAAGGACGGCATCGGAT
>JBDGVS010000262.1:0-4944 GCA_039585535.1 Gemmatimonadota bacterium
CAGCCCGAGCGGCAAGATTACATACGTGATCGCAAGCTCGGAGAATGACTTGCCACCTCCTGGAAAGCTGGACTCTGCACCGCTACTACGGCGTGCCACACCCGGGTAGGCCAAAAGGTGAATCCCGTCCGCAACCTCGAGCCCCCCCTGGAGTCGCAACGCGTACGAAGGCCGGCCGACGAAGTCCCCGTTCGGTGGCGAGTCTCCCGTCAGCGTGATCGAACTCCGGGTGAGCGACACCCCGAGGTACGACTGCGCGCTCGCGGAACTCGGCGATACGGTGTGCCCGAACCCAAGGAGGAGAACGATGCAGAGCAAACGACTGACGGGGCGTATCGGATTCGCCTGGTCCGGGGTACCGTGTCCGCACGTAGACGGCCACATGAAATCGGGGCTGGTATTTGTGACGAAAGAGATTCTCCAGCACAAGAGCGCCGCGCGACCTGCCCCGCACGTGGCGACCTGGGTGTTCGCATCGCTACTCGTCGCCTTCGCAGCGACCCCTGTGGCTGCGCAGGAGCACGACCCGGAAGACGAGGCCGCCGAGCACTCTGAAGCCCGCCCCCGCCACCGCCTCGCCTTCTTCACAGGCAACACCTGGATACACGAAGAAGGGGAGGTTGGCGCGGTCGACGGACTGATTGCCGCGCCGACGATCGGCATCGACTATGCCTTCCGCTTCAGCGAACGATTCGCGGTCGGATCGATCAACGATCTGATTCTGGATTCGTACGTCATCGTACTCGAGGATGGTTCGGAGTTGGAACGCGAGCTGGCGGTCGTGACGTCCGTGGTCGTGATGTGGCGAGCGACTCATCGGCTGCAGCTCTTCGCAGGTCCGGGAATCGAAGCGGACAAGCACGAAACCCTCACCCTGCTCAAGGTGGGCCTCGAATGGGACATCTTCGAGCCGCACCCGTGGGACGTCGCGCTGAACGTTGCAGCGGACATCAAGGGGGAATACAACGCCCTCGCCGTCGGATTGAGTATCGGGCGACTCTGGAAGTAGAAGCAGCCGCCTGCGGTCGGTAGCTCTCGCGCCCCAGATATCCTGCGGAACCTTGGTCCAATGGACGGGTCACTAGGCCCTCGACATCGGACCGACCATCAGGAACCCGCCGGAGGCATCTTGAGCATTCGCCCCCTCCTAGCCGCTGCCGCCATGACGTGCCTGGCCGCATGCTCCGGCATGTCGACCACGTACGACTACAGCCCGGAATTTTCTTTCGGCCAGGCGCAGACGTGGGACTGGATGCCTCGACCGCCCATCCGTCGTGGAAGCTCGCGCGCCGAGAGTCAGTTCATCGACGAGCGACTCCGTGCGGCGATCGAGTTGACGATGGAAGAGAAGGGCTTCGTGCACGACGAGTCGGATCCGGACCTCCGGGTGGGCTTCCACCTCGCGCTCGACGATGCAGTTTCGTATCAGACGATGAATAACTACTACGGGAGCGCCTGGGGGTACGGCATGTACGGGTATCCTTATGGCGGACCCGGGATGGCAACGAGCACGACGACGGAGCGTCGGTACACGGTCGGGACCCTGATCATCGACATTTTCGACACCGGCGAGCAGGAGCTCGTCTGGCGTGGCACTGGAGAGGGCGAAGTACACCAGGCACGCGATCCGCAGGAACGTCAGCGCAGAGCTGACGAGGCAGTATGGGAAATCATGCGCTACTTCCCGCCGGAAGGTTGAGCGCGTGCCCCTTACATCTATCAAAGGAACAGGTATGACTCTCTCGAAGTGGGCCGGGCGCCTCGCTGGCGTGACCGCCCTGGCAGCAATGCTGGGCAGTCCAGCGGCTGCTCAGGACCAGCCGAACATTCTCGTCATCTGGGGTGACGACATCGGGCGCTCGAACATCAGCGCGTACACGATGGGTATCCACGGATACCGCACGCCCAACATCGATCGAATCGCCAACGAGGGCATGATCTTCACCGACTATTACGGTGAGCAGTCGTGTACAGCCGGCCGTTCGTCCTTCATCATGGGTCAGAGCGTCTTCCGGACCGGCCTGTCCAAGGTCGGACTTCCCGGCGCCGATCTCGGCATGCAGATCGAAGATCCGACCATCGCCGTCATCCTGAAGGATCAGGGCTACGCCACGGGTCAGTTCGGCAAGAATCACCTGGGAGACCAGGACTTCATGCTGCCGACGAACAACGGATTCGACGAGTTCTACGGCAACCTCTACCACCTGAATGCGGAAGAGGAGCCGGAGCTCGAAGACTACCCGGGCGACATGGTGATGCAGGATGGACGGACCTTCCTCGAGAGCTTCGGCCCTCGGGGTGTCCTGCACTCCTTCGCGGACGGTCGGATCGAGGACACCGGCCCGCTCACGCAGCAGCGGATGGAAACCGTCGACGACGACACCGTCGAGCGGGCGATTCAGTTCATCCGCGACGCCGAGGCGGCAGGCACGCCCTGGTTCGTCTGGTGGAGCGGTACTCGGATGCACTTCCGGACCCACGTAAAGGAAGAGCTCCGCGGGATCAGCGGACAGGACGAGTACTCCGACGGCATGGTCGAGCACGACATGCACATCGGGCAGTTCCTCGACGTACTCGACGAACTCGGCATTGCCGACGAGACGCTCGTCTTCTACTCGACGGACAACGGACCGCACTACAATACCTGGCCCGATGCGGCCTCCACGCCCTTCCGTGGCGAGAAGAACACGAACTGGGAAGGCGGCTGGCGTGTGCCTGCAATGGTCCGGTGGCCTGGTCAGATCCCGGCCGGCTCCGTGTCCAACGCCATCGTCCACCACATGGACTGGCTCCCGACATTCGCAAACATCGGCGGGGCAGGAGACATCAAGACGGATCTCCTGGACGGCTACACGTCGTCGGCACTCGGTCGTGACTACCGGGTCCACCTCGACGGCTACGATCTCACCGAGCACCTGATGGGGCGCTCCGAGACGACAGATCGCCACGAGGTCTTCTACTTCTCCGACGACGGCGACCTCACGGCGCTTCGGTACGACGACTGGAAGATCATCTTCATGGAGCAGCGTGTCGAAGCGACACTCCAGGCGTGGGCCGAGCCGTTCGTGCCGCTCCGCGTTCCGCTGATCTTCAACTTGCGTCGCGACCCGTATGAGCGGGCTCAGATCACGTCGAACACGTACTACGACTGGCTCCTGGACCACGTCTTCTTCCTGGTGCCCGCCCAGCAGTACGTCGGTGGATTCCTGCAGACGTTCGCGGAGTACCCTCCGCGTCAGCGGGCCGCCTCGTTCTCACTCGAGCAGGTGATGGACAAGCTGGCGCCTCCCGGAGGCTGATCGACCTCGGAAGTTGCGGGCGCCATGGCGCCTGATACCGTAGGCGGGGGTGGCTTCGGCCGCCCCCGCCTTCTTGTTTCTCCACTCAGGAAGCTCCGATGACCGCGCGTGAACAAATCGCTGACCTCCGAACTCGGATGGGCCATTCGATCGTCGGTCAGGAACACATGATCGAACGGCTCCTGATCGGCCTGATCGCGAACGGCAACCTCCTCGTGGAAGGACTTCCCGGTCTCGCGAAGACCCGGGCAGTCAAAGCGCTCGCGAAGAACCTCGAAGCCGACTTCTCTCGTGTGCAGTTCACGCCGGACCTGCTTCCATCAGACGTGACCGGTACCGAGGTTTATCATCAGGTCGGGGGCACCGGAGAATTCCGCTTCGAGCCCGGCCCGATCTTCGCCAACATCGTGCTCGCGGACGAAATCAACCGCGCGCCGGCAAAGGTCCAGTCGTCACTGCTGGAGGCGATGGAAGAGCGGCAGATCACCGTCGCCAAGACCACACATGCGCTCCCACCACTCTTCATGGTGATGGCGACGCAGAATCCGATCGAGCAGGAGGGGACCTACCCTCTGCCCGAAGCTCAGATGGACCGCTTCCTGATGCACGTCCGGGTCGACTATCCGGCGGAGGCCGACGAGGCAGCGATCGTGCGCCTCGTGCGATCAGAAGAGGGTGGCGCCGGATCGTCGGAAACGAAGTCCCGCACGGAAGCTTCCGAGGGTGCGGCCAAGACGCTGGCCGCGGAACCTGCCATCCCTCAGGACGCTGTGTTCGGAGCTCGGCAGGAGCTGGCCTCGGTCCACGTCTCCGAAGCCATCGAGCGCTACATCGTCGACCTCGTCTTCGCGACGCGCTATCCGGAACGGTACTCCGAGGAGCTCGCGAGCTGGATCGACATCGGTGCGAGCCCACGGGGAAGCATCGGACTCGATAAGTGCGCACGCGTCCACGCCTGGCTCGCCGACCAGGACCACGTGAGTCCCGACAACGTCCGGTCCGTGACTAAGCTCCGAAGCTCAGGCTGCACGTGTCACCACGGACGACGTGATCGACGAGATCGTGAACGTCGTGGCCGTGGCCTGACGGACGGCAGCACGGACCGGTACGCATGGCCACCCCGGCAGAACGCGACGAGCAGGGCGTCTATGTCACACTCGAGGAACTGACCCGCCTGCAGTTTCTCGCGCGCGACTTCTCGTTCCTGCCTCGCCAGCCGGTCCACTCGCTATTGTCGGGCCGTCACGCCTCACGAGTCCGGGGTCGGGGACTCGACTTCGAAGAGCTCCGGGGATATCTGCCGGGGGACGATCCGCGCACCATCGACTGGAAGGTCACGGCGCGCACAGGCACGCCCCACGTCCGCGTCTATACCGAAGAGCGTGACCGACCGGCGCTGATCATCGTGGACCAGCGCATGTCGATGTTTTTCGGCTCGGTGCGCAGCATGAAGTCCGTAACCGCGGCGCGCATCGCCGCCGCGAGCGCATGGCGCGTAACCGGCGCGGGCGATCGGGTCGGAGCTCTCGTATTCAACGACACGGCTGTGGATGAGGTCACGCCGCACCGATCGAGCCAGACCGTCTTGCGTATCCTCCACGCGATCGTCGATCAGAACCGCGCCCTCGGCGCGAGCAACGCCGGC
>JBDGVS010000263.1:0-4284 GCA_039585535.1 Gemmatimonadota bacterium
ACCGCCTGGAGCGCCTGGACCCCGCGGCGTGTGAGGGAGTCCGTCATCTCGGTAAACAACGGTCCGTCGCCGAAGGGGGTGGCCGCGCCGCCGTATGCGTCTCCGATGAATCGGTGCCAATGCCATGCGCCCGCGTAAAACGTGTGGAACTGGGAGGCACCGGTTGGATTCGTGATGAAGCTGTTCGGCTGGCTCGAGAGCTGGATGACGGCGTCAGCGATTTGCGTGACGACGCCCCACATTTCAGGCGGAACCTCGTCGCCGTTGGCCTCCACGGTCGAGATGATGGCCCCGCCGGTCACCGGCTCCCCGATGGGCGTGCCCCCGATGCTCGCCCATGCGACCCGGGAGGACATCGTCTGGGACACCTCCGCCGTACCCTCTTCGATCCAGATGTCGTGGAAGCCCTGACCGACCCCGTACACAGCTTCACGAGCGACTGCGTGAAAAAGTGAGGTCACATGCTTGACCTCATGCGCCATGACGCTGAGCGCGAGATAGCTCGGGTCTGCATCGTCGATCGCTCGAATTACGTCGGTCGCGAAGTACATCACCTCGCCCTCGTTCGAGCTCGGGCAGTCGGCGGTCGAGCGGAAGTCTCCACTGAACACGCCGGCGGCCGCGGAATCCGGCAGTGCGTTGGACGTCGTCAGCAGTACCCGATCGTTTCCATCGATGTCTGGAGTCGGACCCCAGTACTCTTCGATGAGCTGCTGAACGTGGTCAGCCCAGTAGTCCAGCATGAGCGTCGTCGACGCCGGACTGAGCGGGGTCGACGCATTCTCGACGCTGTCCTGATACACCGCCACGTAGTCGTTGAAATTCACCAGTACGACGGGGCTCCGCGCCGAGGACGCCGAGCACTCGAGTACGAGGAAGAGTTCGTCCCGTGGAGGTGGATCGACGAGGAGCGGGCCGGAAGCGCGTGCGGGAGCGGATGGCATGAGGCCTCGGCTGCGCAGCCCGATGTCGACATCGCGACGCCTCAACTCCTCGTGGAATCTCCGGGTGTGCTGAAGAATCCGGCTGTCACTGAGGAAGCGCGAACCATCCAGGCCACCCCGCGCGGGCGCGGCCCTGGGGATGGCTGAGGAAGGCGAGGGGGGCAGGGGAGCGACCACCGCCGCGCCCCCCGCTGCCTGCTCCGCCGTCAGGATCGGATCGACTCGAAGGGTGACGTCGGGCACGTCCTGCGGATCCGAAACGAGTTTGGGCCGTGTGATCACGACCCGGTACCGATCTCCCGTGCTCCCGGATGGGACGAAGAGACACGTGTTGCCAGGGTACGCCTGGTGCTCGCCAGCATTGAGAACGACATCCACCCTGCCTGTGCACTGATCGGGTTCGACCACGAGAACCTGGGACGCCGGGTCGGCAGATCCCGCACTCGCCGTGATCGCGGTCGTGCCCACCGAGAGCGCTGTGGCGATCCCCGTGTCCGTGATCGTGGCCACAGCGGGCGCACTCGAAGCCCACGTAATGGTGACGTCCGGTAGGACGGTGCCGTTCTCGTCGAGCGCCTCGGCGGTGAACTGCACGGTCAGTCCGACTTCTGTGGACGGGCTCTGCGGGGAGAGACGGATCGAAGCGACGTTGTCCACCCCGGTGCTGTCGTCTCCGCACGCGGCCACCGCGATCAGGAGTGCGACACGAAGGAGTCCGCGTGGGCGGCGGCCAGCGAGCAGTCGTGGGAAGATCATGGAGCCGAGATCCGAGCAGGAGGCGAGCAGCTTCGCGCACCATGATACGCCACGGGGGGCTCACGGTTGCGACCAGTTCTCCTCGTGAGCTCCAGCTTATGAAGCACTACCGCACGTTGCTGATCGCTAAGAGATGATGTCAGGAAGGATGAGGCCGGCCGGGCCACGAAGAGTTACGGCTGCGGAGGCACTGAGAGCAGTTGCCTCAGGGTTGATCTCGAGTATCACGCCCCCGCGACTCCGGGTCACATCCGGAACGGACGCCGCCGGATACACCAGGGCACTCGTGCCCACCACCAGACAGACGTCCGCCTGCTCAGCCGCGGCGAACGCGGCTCCGAGAAGGTCGTGGTCGAGGGCCTCTCCGAACCAGACGACGTCGGGGCGCATGAGGGCAGCGCATTGGTGACATCGCGGCAGTGTGTCTTCGGAGGTGGCATCTACCGGAGCGGGTTCCTCATCCAGTCGGCCACATCCGGAGCATCGATCGCGATGGATCGCACCGTGAAGCTCCAGCGGCAATCCCGAGGACGGATCGTTGTCGCCGGCCTCCGCTCGCGCCGCCCGGTGATGAAGTCCGTCCACGTTCTGCGTCACGAGCGTGGTCCGCCCGGGGGCTTTGAGGGCGAGACGAGCGAGCGCTGCATGGCCCGGATTCGGTGCGCAGGCCGCGATCAACTCACGCCTCCACCCGTACCATTCCCAGACGAGTCTGGGGTCGCGCCCGAATGCCTCGGGCGTCGCGAGATCCTCGGCACGGAAGGTCTTCCACAGACCATCCGCGCTCCGAAAGGTCGGGACGCCCGACTCGGCAGAGATGCCTGCGCCGGTCAGAACGACGACATGGTCGGCCTGGCTCAGGATGTCACGAGCCTGAGTACGTGCCGCCCGCGGTGGTATCTGATTCATCTACCTGACTCCGGAGGCGGATTCAGCCCCGTAGCGCCGTCCACGCCAGCAGGCCCCAGCCGACGAGGAAGGCGACCCCGCCGAGTGGCGTGACGGCGCCTAGCCAACGCTGTCCGGTCAGCACGAGCGTGTAGAGGCTGCCCGAGAAGACGACGATTCCGATCACGAATGCCCAGCCAGCTGCTGTGACCGTCGAAACGTTCCACTGCGTGGTGGCCCACGCCACGACAAACAGCGCGAGGGCGTGATACATCTGGTAGCGCACCCCTATCTCGAAGGTGGCCAGATCCTCCGGGCTGAGGGTCGCCTTGAGGGCGTGAGCACCAAAGGCGCCCAGGGCGACTCCGAGTGCACCGAATCCGGCACCGAGCGCGAAGAATGTGTGCATGGCGACTTCCGGTCAGTACGCGAGTCCGTACGCCTCGCGCCGTGGATCGGATCCCACGGTGAGTACTCCGTGCTCGGGGTCGAATGCAATCATCTGCGCGCCCCCGAACGTCGCCGTCCACCCCTCGATGAGGCTGAGATCGTGGCCGAGCGCCATCAGGCCGAGGGCGGTCTCTCGGGTCACGCGGTCCTCGAGGGAGACACGGACCCCAGCCAGCGAACGGAACCGCGGAGCCTCGATCGCCTGCTGCGGCGTCATGCCGAAAAGGAGCAGGTTGTGGGTGATCTGAATGAGTGACTGCGGCTGACTATCACCACCGGGGGTCCCCAGCGTGAAAGCGAAGCCACCGTCCTCGTAAAGCGCCATCATTGGCGAGAGCGTGTGGTAGGGACGCTTCTCGGGGGCGACCTGGTTGGGGTGGCCGTCCTCGAGAGTGTAGAGGGCGCCGCGGTTGTGCAGGAGGATGCCGGTCTCGGGCTCGAGCAGCCCCGACCCGAAGCCTGCGAAGTTGCTCTGGATCCAGCTGACGGCGTTGCCCCACTGGTCTACCGCCGTGAGGTACACGGTGTCGCCTCGGTCGTCCATTTCTTCCTCGGCACCCGTGTGGTCGTCTCCGAAGCCGGGCGCCACGCTCTGGGCGGCCTGACCGGCATCCACGAGTCCGGCGCGCTCTCTCAGATACTCGGGATCGAGTAGACGTGCGATCGGGACGTCGGCTTTCTCCGGGTCTGCCATCCAACGATCGCGGTCCGCGAAGGCGAGCTTCTTCAATTCGATCAGAGTATGTAGGTACGGCGCCGAGTTGTGCCCCATAGCCGACATGTCGTAAGCCTTGGCCATCTCCATCAGCGCGAGCTGAGCGGGGCCCTGCGTGTTGGGCGGCATCACGATGAAGGTCCGGTCCAGATAGCTACCCCGGAGGGGCTCCACCCACGTCGACGTGTGTGCGGCGAAGTCCGCGGCTCGCAGGTGGCCGCCCTGAGACTCGACGAAGGCGGCGAGTTTGCGACCGATGTCACCCGTGTAGTACCCGGCCTTCCCACGCCGCGCGATCGTCTCGAGCGAAGCGGCCAGCTCTGGATTGCGCAGAAGCGTGCCGACCTCCGGGGGTGAGCCGGCGTTCGGCAGGTAGAGAGCAACACCGAACTCGTTCAGATTGCCGCCCTGATCGGCGAAGTCCATCGAGAGCCGAGGCGACACCGCGAATCCATCCCGTGCGAAGCGAACCGCTGGCTGCAAGAGTTCGGCAAACGGCTTGGTGCCGAATCGCTCGTGGGCATCCACCCA
>JBDGVS010000264.1:0-4269 GCA_039585535.1 Gemmatimonadota bacterium
TCGGCTGTCGACGACACCTCGCATATCGGCACTTCCCGTGACGACACGATCCAGCTCCGGAACGATCGCCAGACTGTAGGGACGGATGCCTTCGCCTCCCGGCGCGGCAGAGCTCGAAGCGAGCATCCGGCCCTGCTGGTCGAGTCTGGCGATGCCACCCGGAGCTCCGCTGCCAGCCCCAGACGTCTGGAAGGTCGCGAGCACGCTCCCGTCCCCGAATCGTTCGAAGCTGTGGGGCGAGTCGAGGCTCCCCGCGTTGGTGAAGGCATCGACGAGCACGGGCACCATCGGATCGCGCAGGTCGATCAGGTAGGTCTCGCCTGTCCCGAAGTCGTTGGCGAAAAGCACACCACCCTCGGGCATCCGGTGCTCTGTATGGTGTCCACGGATGCGGCCCTCCGTGGGTACCGGCAACGTCGTCAGGACATCCCCATACCTCGGGGAGCCAGGATCGGCATCCACCACCGCCATGAAGTTGAGATCGACGGAGTCGGCGTCGGTCGTCCACACGAAGAGGTACTCTCCCGCTGCCGGCTCTTGTGCCTCCTCGGGTGAGCACGCGAGCAACAGCAGGCCCAGGGCGGAAGCGAGGAGTGCTGCGTCAGCAGACCGGTGCCTCATTGGCCGATCTCTCGTCTGCACCCGGACCTCTACCTCCCCTTCGCGGACTGAATCGCGGCAATCGTGTGCTCGACCCGCCACTTCATGAGTTCTTCTCCCACCGAGATCGTGCGTCCAAGGGGTACAAGCGACACACCGTTGATCGACGCACGCCCCGCTTGCACGCGCTGCTCGTAGCGCACGGTCTCTGGATCGACGGCGGCCTGCATCGCGCTCAGCCAGTAGTTGTCGTGCCAGCCTTCGCTCTCTTCGTAGATGCCGAACGTCTCCTCCATGTGCCTCTGGACTCCGGCGTTGTCATAGAACTCTGGAATGAACAGCGCCTTCCTCGAGCCCCACTCGGCGTTCAGCCTGTTGGCGGCGTTCTCCATGCCGGTCTGATTCCCTCCGCTGTCACCGATGTAGATGATCCACTCGAAGCCGTGCTGGTTCAGGCTTCGTCCGACGTCCTCGAGCATCGCCTCGAACGTCTCCTGTCGGACGCTGAGTGTGCCGGAGTAGCGCATGTGTCCCGTCGGCGGACTCACGTCTCCTTCGGGTACCAGCTTGATGATCGGGGCGCAGAGCGCGTCGCCGAGAGTGCGGGCGATACGCTCACACATCCCCTCGAGCACGTAGTTGTGTTTCCCCATCGCCACGTAGGGGCCGTTCTGCTCGATACCACCGGTCGACACGATCGCGGTGCGCTTCCCTTCGGCCAGTGCATCCCGGATCTCGATCCAGGTCATCTCTTCTATCCAGATCGTGTTGAGCGCTGGAATCGGCCGTTCCATCGTGAGTTCAGCCGAGACGTCCGCCTGGGCCGACACGGGGACAGCCACGAACGTACTCGCCACGACAACGGTGAGCACCGCGAGAAGGGGCGTGACAACGAGACGGTAGTTGAGCATAGTGTGCCTCAGATTCAGGGAAGTCGGTCATTTTACCGCAGGACGACTAGCATGGCGAACAGACACGCACCCCGGGTGGGCGCGCTCCTTCTGGGCCTTTCCGCATGTGGCGGTGACACCGCCGATGCTCCGTCGGATCAGCCGGTCGCGATCGAGATCCCGGCCGACCAGCAGATTCGCACCGCGGATCCGTACGCACGTGGGTACACCGACTCCGACTTCCCTCGGTTGACCGAGTTGGCACCGGACGTCTACGCGTACGAGCAGCTCCGATCTGCAGGCGATGAGCGCTTCACGACGGTCACGATGTTCGTCGTCACCGACGAAGGTGTCCTCGTTGCGGACGGCCAGGGGAGTGTCGAAGAGACCGAACTGCTGATGGAGCACATCGCGTCGGTCACCGATCAGCCTGTCACGACGGTCGTGGTCGCATCCGACCATGGTGACCACACGGCTGGGAACTCTGTATTCCCGCCGGAAGCCGACTTCCTCGCCCACCCGACCTCGGCCGCGGCGCTCGAGCGAATGGCGGCCGGCGTGCAGGACGGCGCACCTCCCATGCCCCTCGCAACGCACATGGTGGAAGATCGAGAGGTCCTTACGATGGGAGGTCGTGAGATCCATGTCCTCTTCCTCGGTCGGGCGCACACGGGCGGCGACCTGGTGGTGTATCTCCCCGAGGAGAAGATCATGTTCATGAGCGAGGCCTATCTGCACCGGGTCTTCCCGGCGATGCGCACGGCCTATCCGTCCGAGTGGGTCGAGATGATCGAGGCCGCCCAGGCGATGGATGTCGATACGTACGTGCCCGGGCACGGCTTCGTCGATCACGCCACGATCCTCGAAGACGAACTCGAGATCTTCCAGGGCGCGATTCGCACGGTGATCCTCGAAGCCACGCGCTGGCACGAGGACGGGTACGACCTCCAGGATGCTCAGGCACAGGCGATGTTCGGAGACCTGGAGTCGTGGTCGCTGCGTTCGAGTCAGGGGAGCCGTGCGCTCCAGCAGGTTTACGCCGAACTCGACGGTGAACTCGGGCGGCCTGGCCGATGAACGCGCCCTACAGCTCAGTCGTCGGTAGCGCCCGTGATCGAACCGGCAACGACCCGATCTTCATCTGGGCCGGCGAGGCTCGCAGCAGAGCCCTGGCAGGCGACGATGTGGTCAACGCGACCATCGGTGCCCTTACTCAGGACGACGGGATCCTCTGCACCCTGCCGACGGTTCTGGAGACGCTGAGGCGGCTCCAGACCTATGAGACGGCCGGGTACGCTCCCATTTCAGGCCTGCCGGCGTTTCGAGAGGCAGTCGTCCACGACCTCTTCGGGGACGGGCCGCTGGCGTCGCAGGCTGTCGCGGTCACCACGCCGGGGGGTACAGGAGCGGTGTATCAGGCGGTAGCGAACTTTCTCGAGCAGGGTCAGAAGATGCTCGTCCCGAGCTTCTTCTGGGGCCCCTACCGCGAAGTCACAGCGCACGGAGGCCGTGCGCTCGACCCCTTCCCGATGTTCGCCGACGACGGCTCCTTCGACATCGCCGGAATGGCTGCAGGGCTCGACCGGCACCTGGCCACACAAGGCCGTGCGCTGGTGGTCCTGAACTTCCCCTGTCATAACCCGACGGGCTACACGCTCAGCGATGAAGAATGGCAGCGGGTGTCAGACGTCGTGAACGATGCGGGAGCACGCGGTCCGGTGACCGTGCTGATCGATGCGGCGTACATGGAGTTCGGCGGAGATGCCGCCAAGAGTTGGGTGGAGCACGTCCCTTCGCTCATGCGAAACGCTACGGTGCTGGTGGCGTGGACGGCGTCGAAGTCGATGGCTCAGTACGGTGCCCGCATTGGCGCGATCGTAGGGCTGCACCGTGACCCCGATGAGCTGAAGCAGATCGAGAACGCCTTCGGCTACACCTGCCGGGCGACGTGGTCGAACTCCAATCACATCGGACAGCGCGCGGTCGCCGAGCTTCTGACGGACCCGACGCTGGCAGCGCAGGTCGCCGTGGAACGGGCGGAGATCGCCGACCTCCTGCAAACCCGCATCGACGCATTCAACCACCACGCCAGTGCGGCGAACCTCCCGACCCCGCGCTTCGACGCCGGCTTCTTCGTCGCGGTCTTCACGAAAGACCAGGACAAGACCGCCGCCGCGATGCGTGAACTCGGCGTCTATACGGTCCCGATCCCGGGCGCGGTACGGGTGGCTCTGTGCGCCACGCCGACCGCCGCGATCCCGAGGCTGGTCTCCGCCCTCAAGGTGGGGCTCGCGGCGGCAGAGTAGCCCACCGCGAGCCGCTCCGCCCGAGGGCGGAAGCGCCTCTACCGGCCCGCGTGACTCCGGCCCAGCTGGATCGTCGCGTCCGACTCGGGACCACTCATCAGCAGCCCGAGGAAGCCGTCGTCGATTCGCTTCGCGATATCGTCCGCGTTGGCGGTGATCATGTCGGCCAGGCCAGCCTGTGTGGCCTGAGCGAGCACCTCCTGATTCATGGCTTCGGCGGCCTCCCGATCTCCGTCCAGTGCCCGGGTCAGGCTTCCGATCCCGCACGCGAGCGCGCTGTCCCCGGGAATCGCCGCGATCTCGGTGGTGGCCTAGATCGCCTCGGGGTCCTCGCGCATCAGCATCGCGCGAATCGTCCCATCGGGATTCTGAGGGGACCAGACGTCTGCCCCGATGTCGGTGAAGAAGGAAACGACCGTCCGCGCTTCTTCGAGGCTCCGCACGTGGGGAATGACGATCCCCTGCGCTCCCGC
>JBDGVS010000265.1:0-4245 GCA_039585535.1 Gemmatimonadota bacterium
CCGACCTGCCCAAGGGCTATCAGATCACCCAGTTCGAGCGTCCGCTCGCGACCGGTGGCCAGGTGGAGTACGACGGAGGGGAGGGGCCCTCGGTGGTCCGGATCCATCGGGTCCACATGGAAGAGGACGCCGGCAAGTCGGTCCACGATCGGGTGCCCGGCGCTACCGCTGTCGATTTGAATCGTGCGGGAACTCCCCTGGTGGAGATCGTTACCGAGCCCGACTTGAGGAGCGCTGCCGACGTCCGGGCCTTCCTGACGACGCTCAAGCAGCTTCTGGAGTACACCGAAGTGAGCGACTGCAGCATGGAAGAAGGGAGCCTGCGTGCGGATGCGAACGTTTCGATTCGCCCGGTGGGGGACACCGAACTCGGGACCAAGACCGAAATCAAGAACGTGAACTCCTTCTCCGGCGTCGAGAAGGCGATCGAACTGGAGCTTCGTCGGCAGATCGCGCTAGTCGAGTCGGGAGGCACCGTCCATGGCGAAACTCTTCTCTGGGATGATCACCGAGGGTCGCTGCGTTCGATGCGATCCAAGGAAGAGAGCCACGACTATCGATACTTTCCCGAGCCTGACCTTCCGCCCCTCGTCGTGTCGGCGGACACGATCGAGAAAGTGCGCGGCGACCTGCCCGAGCTGCCCCGCACACGCCGACTCCGCTTCGAGGCGCAGTACGGCCTCACCGCCTACGACGCGGGCGTTCTGACTCAGACGCGATCGGGTGCGGAGTACTACGAGGCAATGGCGCTCGCCGTGGGAGATTCAAAGCTGGCCACCAACTGGGTGATGGGCCCGCTCCAGGCGCTGCTCAACGCTCGCGGTGGCACTCTGTCGGAGCCTGTGGTCGCAGTGGAGTCGTTGGCCGAACTGGTGGCCCTCGTCCGGGACGGGACGGTTTCGGACGCCGTGGGCAAGCGAGTGCTCGACTTCATGGCCGATGGGGAGGGGTCTGCGGCTGAGATCGTGGCTGCGCGGGGACTCGAGCAGGTCAGGGACGAGGGCGCGCTCGAAGCCTGGGTCGATGAGGTCGTCGATGCATGTCCCGACGAGGCGAAGCGAGTGCGCGAAGGGGAAGCTCGACTCATCGGCTTCCTGGTCGGCCAGGTGATGAAACGCTCGAATGGAAAGGCCGACCCACGTCGGGTCAACGAGTTACTGAGGGCCCGGCTGGGGTGACCGGGGCTCCTGCGGGGTCGTGCTCGCCAGATGGACTCTCGGCTACGAGGAGTCTGACGTGCGCGGAGGCGGCAGGGTCCGACCCGCCGCTGTCTCTGAGCTGATTCCCGAGGCGAATTCCGGGTCCTGGATCTGCGGCCAGTAGAGCAGGGGGCGCTCCGGGAATCCGAAGAAGGCGTCGGCCATCTCCTCGAGGACGCCGGGGTGATCGGCGGTGTGATCCGACATCGCACGCCGACGGACCTTCTTCGCCAAGCGGAGATTGAGATCACCGACGGGATCGAGCTCCGCCGGATGCGAGTGCTCCCGGTCGCGCAGGTAGGCGATGATGTTCTCGTACGCGTGCTCGAAGTATCGATCGACGATCGGTGCAGGCAGGTCGTAGCGGGACACCGAGAGCACCTGGCCGAAGAGCTTCTGCCATCGCTCATGCCCCTGAAAGCGAATCATCCCGTGGAAGATCCGGCGGTTCGTGTCGAAGCTGAACATCGTCCGACTGAGCACGTCGTCGAAGAGCTGGTCCGCCTCTGAGTGGTCGTGGTCCACGACCACATGGCGCGCGAGCGAGAGGAAGCTCTCCCCCACGTGCATATCCATTCGGTGTTCCCAGTAGGTGTGCCCAAGCGCCTGGGTCGTACTCGTCAGCAGGAGCTGGCGAGGTACGAAGATGTTGTGGGCGACGGTGTCGGCCGCCAGGTGGGCCAGATATCCGTAGCCGACCGCCTGCAATCGCTCGGACTCGGCGGAGGCCAGGATCTCTTCGCCGACGGACCAGTTGTGACAGTGCCGTCCTTCCGGCACGTACTTCTTGGCCAGCGAGATATCGGCGGCCATGGAGCCGTAAAGAAAGTGGAGGGGGAAACGCTCCAGGATGGCGCGGATCGCCGGGGGGAGCAGGTAGAGTGACCCCAGGACAGCCTCCCCGAGTGCGACATGCGTCGCTGGACCCCAGGCGGCGGCGGGCTCGGGCATGAGCATGAGCCACCCCAGCGCAGTGAGGCAGACCGCAAGGGCCTGCCGCAACAGGCCACGATCAGTCCTCGAGGGCTGCTGCATTCTCCTCGCTGGGCAGCGGAGTGGGCGCCTCGACTGACTCGGAAGGCGGGTCCACGTCCTCTTCTTCCGACACGCGTCGCCCCGGCGCTCGCATCGCGGCGCTCTCGGTAATCGCTCGCGCACCTTCCCGCACGCCGCGCACGGTGGCGGCGGTGTCGAGGAACATCTCCTCGGCCTCTCCCTGAACGACTTCCATCAGGGCATTGAAGTCCTCGATGCGCTCCTCCATTCGAGTGGAGGCCAGTTCGAGGCGGTCACTCAGCCCACGAACGGATGCATTGAGCGCCTCGACATCGGTGCGCAGCGACTGGGTGATGTACTCGAGGTTGTCGGAGATCACACGCGCTCGGTCGGACACGGGACCGAGATTCTGGCCCATCGAGCGCCGTGCATCACTCAGGAGGACATTCATCCGCCAGAACGCAATAGCACCCAGCACCGCCAGCACGAGCACCGCGCCCGCGATAACGATCTCAGCGACGTTCGCAGCGAGCGCGACTCCAGCGGCGCCCTCGAGAGCTTGTGGTGAAGCGAAAACGGTCGTGTTCAGCATGCTGGAAGTCTAACAGGATGGTGCCCCGGCACGCATCGTGCACTTCCTCGAGAGCGTGGACTTCGGAGCCGTCAGCCGACGACGCCGGACGATCGACTTTCGCGGGGAGGGCAGCATGGGTGGCCGGTTGGCAGCGCTGAGGGGAGACGGGTATCTTTCGCCCTCTGTGACCCGGCCGGCGGATCGTGTGTCCCCTCTCCGGTCCACCCCCTTATCACCCCGATTCTCGGATTCCATGGGGACATTCCTGGTCGAGGGCGGGCGTCGCCTCGAGGGCCGTATACGTCCGGCCGGTAACAAGAACGCAGCCCTTCCGTGCCTCGCTGCCACCGTGCTCTCGTCTGAGCCGGTAACGCTGGAAAACGTGCCTCGCATTCGCGATGTCGAGACCTTCCTCCAGATCGTGGAATCTCTCGGCGCTGAAGTGCGGTGGAGTGCGGCGAACGAGGTGACGATCGACGCCGCGGGTGTGCGTGCCGACTCGGTGGATGCGGATCTGGCTCGACGGATCCGGGCCTCCCTGCTCCTCGCCGGCCCTTTGCTCGCGCGCTTCGGTCACGTAGAGCTACCCCCGCCGGGTGGAGACGTCATCGGGCGTCGGCGCATGGACACGCACTTCCTCGCCTTTGAGGCGCTGGGCGCGACCGTGTCGCTCAACGGTGGGTACACGCTCCGGGCTGACGGTCTGAAGGGAGCGGACTTCTTTCTCGACGAGCCGTCCGTTACCGGGACGGAGAATGCCATCATGGCGGCCGTGCGTGCGGTTGGGCTCACAACCATTCGTAACGCCGCTGCCGAGCCGCATGTGCAGGATCTGTGTCACCTGCTCAATTCGATGGGCGCCCGTATTTCTGGCATCGGGACGCACCGGTTGCTCATCGAAGGCGTGGACGAGCTACACGGAACTCGCTTCCGGGTCGGAGCTGATCACATCGAAACCGGCTCCTTCATCGGCCTCGCCGCAGTTACCGGGAGTGACATCACGATCGAGGGGGCGCCGATCGAACATCTCGACTCGACGCTCATCGGCTTTCGGCGCCTGGGTATCGAGTGTGAGGTGCGTGGAGAGGACCTCTTCGTTCACGGCTCGAGGGATCATCAGATCCAGCAAGACGCTTTCGGGGCCGTGCCCAAGGTCGATGACGGGCCCTGGCCCGCCTTTCCCGCTGATCTCACGTCGATTGCACTCGTCGCCGCGACCCAGTGCCACGGGACGGTGCTCATTCACGAGAAGATGTTCGAGTCCCGTATGTACTTTACGGACAAGCTCGTAGGGCTGGGCGCTTCGATCATTTTGTGCGATCCGCATCGGGCGGTGGTGGTTGGCCCCAGCGTGTTGCGAGGTGGAGTGGTCGAGAGTCCCGACATTCGCGCGGGGATGGCCCTTCTGATTGCCGCGCTCGGAGCCGAGGGGCAGAGCGAGATTCACAATATTCGACAGATCGAACGGGGCTATGA
>JBDGVS010000266.1:0-4238 GCA_039585535.1 Gemmatimonadota bacterium
ATCGGCCGACGTTCTCGCCTATGACCAGCTTCGAAGAGTGGTCGAGGAGGTCGGGACTGATGCCGGACCACTCGGGCCGATTGCGGAGGCTCGACTCGCCGTAGCACTGCTGGAATTCGGTCAGGAGGCAGACGCCGCGCTGTATGCGCAGCGAGCGATCGACGGGGGTGCCCAGGGTGAGGACCTCCTCTGGTCAGAGCGCGTCGCGAGGGGTGAGCTACCGGAGGGACGCGGTCGAGAAACGGCTTTCAGCATTGGCCTTGTGCTCCCGGTCGGTGGCCCGCCGGCACTCGCGGACTTTGCCTCGCTTATTCAGGAAGGCGTCGAGGTGGCCGCGGCGACGACTCTTGGAGACGAATACACGGTCACCCTGCTCGTGCGGGACGACGAGGGCGACCCGGAGCGGACGGCCCAGGCGATCGCCGAGCTCGAAGCAGAGGGAGTCGCTGGAGTGATCGGGATGCTCCAGGACGACGTTCTGATTTCTGCAGCCCAGTCACGCACCGGGGCACTGCCTCTGGTGTCGCCGACCGCCCGGAGTGCTGCCAGAGCCGGTGCCGGCGTGTACTCACTCGAGAGCTCCGATCCAAACGCCGCTGAGGCGATCGCTCGTTATGCGGCCAGTCGTGCGTTCCAACGGATTGCCATCGTATTGCCGCAGACGCCTGATGCCGCGGTCGAGGCATCGGCATTCGAGCGGGTCGCCGAGGCACTCGGGATGCCCGTGGTCGGGCGCTTCCCCTACAACGCGGGTGCCACCTTCTTCGAGCCTCAGATCAGGGCCGCCCGCGACGCGCTCCGCAGGAACGAGCTGGGCTCGCTTCAGTTGATGGAGGACGACACGCTCCATATGGAGGTGCTCGAGCCCACCGCGATCTTCCTGCCGATCCCGCCTGAGGACGTGGAATTCCTCGCCCCGCAGCTGATTCACTTCGGGCTCGACACCCTCGCGATCGAGTTGCTCGGCACCTCGGGCTGGACCGACCCTCAGACGCTCTCTGTTGTCGATTCTCGACACACGACGGGCGTCGTGGCGACGGCGGCCATCGATGCCGGCGAGGGGACTCCGGGGGATTTGCGTTTCCGTGAGGCGTACGAAGAGACGTTCCAGCGTAGTCTGGTCGGCGGGACCGCCGCTGTCGGATACGACGCCGCCCTTCTGCTCCTCGAGGCCCTTCGACCGGGTCGAATCGCCGAAGAGGAAGTGAATCGCTCCATGGGCAGACTCTCTGGCGTCGAGGGTGCCACGGGTGTGTTCTCGATCATCGACGGACGCGTCGTACGTGCCACTTCTGTCGTACGTATCCAGGACAGAACATCCGTGCCCGAAGCTGCGGGCTGGCCCGCAGAGCTCGAGGTGCTCACCGACTCGATCCGTTCGGGCGGCCTGCTCGCTCCGCTGGACACTGCGGTGGTATTCGATACTGGCATGGTCGTCGATACGATGACGGTTCCGCTGCTCAGCACCCCGTCCAACCGCTACTGATTCTCTTCCCGAAGCCACTGTACGAATGTCGATACACGAGAAGCTGGAACGCCTCGAAGAGCTGTCGCGCCAGGCGGAAGAGGGTGGAGGGCCCGAGCGGGTGCAGGCCCAGCACGACCGGGGCAAGCTCTCCGCGCGCGAGAGGCTCGACCTATTGCTCGACGACGGGTCTTTCGTAGAACTCGACCGCTTTGTAACCCACCGCTCCACGGACTTCGGCCTCGCCGACAAGAAGATCCTCGGCGACGGTGTGGTCACCGGGTATGGGACGATCCACGGCCGTCTGGTCTACGCGTTCAGCCAGGACTTCACGGTCTTCGGAGGTTCTCTCTCGGAGACCCACGCCGAGAAGATCGTGAAGCTCTAGGAAATGGCGCTCAAGAACGGGGCCCCGATCATCGGGTTGAACGACTCCGGAGGGGCCCGAATTCAGGAGGGCGTCGTCAGCCTCGGTGGATACGCAGACATCTTCCTGCGTAACACGCTCGCCTCGGGGGTGATCCCCCAGATCAGCGTCATCCTCGGGCCATGTGCCGGAGGCGCGGTCTATTCTCCGGCGATTACCGACTTCGTCTACATGGTGCGCGGCACGAGCTACATGTTCGTCACCGGCCCGAACGTGGTGAAAACGGTGACCCACGAAGACATCGACATGGAGGGGCTGGGTGGTGCGGATGTGCACGCCTCCAAGTCCGGGGTGGCGCACTTCGCGTGCGACTCGGAGCCGGAGTGCCTCGCGTCGGTTCGGGATCTCGTGCGCTTTCTCCCGCAGAACAACACGGAGACGGCCCCCGAAGGTGGCACGTCTGACCCACACGATCGCAGAGACGAGAATTTACTTGAGATCGTGCCGGATAACCCCAATCAGCCGTATGATATGCGGGAGGTCGTCCGGAGCGTGGTGGACGACGGAGAGTTCTACGAAGTCCATGAGCGATTCGCCGGTAACATCCTGGTGGGCTTTGCCCACATCGGCGGGCACACTGTAGGAATCGTCGCGAACCAGCCCTCGGTTCTGGCGGGGGTTCTCGACATCGATTCGTCGGACAAGGGCGGGCGCTTCGTTCGTGTTTGCGACGCCTTCAACATCCCGCTGGTGATTTTCGAGGACGTCCCCGGCTTCCTGCCGGGTGTCGCCCAGGAGCACGGGGGGATCATCCGGCACGGGGCGAAGCTCCTCTATGCATTCGCGGAGGCCACAGTGCCCAAGGTGACCGTGATCACGCGCAAAGCGTACGGCGGCGCGTACGACGTGATGAACTCGAAGCACATCCGCGGCGATATCAACCTGGCGTGGCCGCAGGCTGAGATCGCGGTGATGGGGCCGAAGGGCGCCGTAGAGGTGCTCTTCCGAAAGGAGATCGCCGCCTCTGACGACCCTCAGGCGGCCACGGATGCCCGGATCGAAGAGTACCGCGAGAAATTCGCGCATCCGTACATCGCCGCTGCCCGAGGGTATGTGGACGACGTGATCGACCCGAGGGATACCCGCCCGCGCCTCGTGTCCGCTCTGGACATGCTACGGAACAAGCGGGACCAGAACCCTCCCCGGAAGCACGGCAACATCCCCCTCTAGGTCTCCAGCTGGACCCTTGCCGAACCGCCGGCAACCCACAGGGACCGTCGTCGCATCGTATCGGTCGAGGAACACGATACGACCCCTGGAGGGGAGGACGAGCAGGATGATGACGATGAAGCGGGGAGGGCTCGCCGCGCTGGTGGCACTGGCGCTGAGCGCCGCACCGGGAGCCGCACAGGAGATGGAGACGGAGTGTCGATGCGTCGATCCCGACGGAAATCGGATCGAACGCTGTACATGCTTTCAGGCGCCGGACGTCGAGGGCATGATCGCGCAGTTTCGGGCCATGTCGTCGGGGACGCCGCGGCTCGGTATCTCGATCGATCCAACCCAGGGCGCCGCTACGGATGCAGAGGGGGCGCTGGTTCTGGATGTGATGGAGGGTGGGCCCGCGGAGGAGGCGGGCCTGCGCGCAGGGGACGTGATCACCGCGATCGACGGGGCATCCCTCGTTGCCTCGACCGGGGCGGGGAACGAGGCAGATTTCGATCTCGACCGATCCGTGCCCGTACAACGCCTTCTGGCACTCACCCAGGAACTCGAGCCGGGTGAATCCGTTGAGGTCGAATACGTGCGCGATGACCGGCAGCAGACGACGACCGTAGATGTCGAGGATCTCGCCGGCCGCTGGGGGCAGGAAGTAACCGTCCGAGCCCCTGAATGGGATGTGGATCGCTTTCGAGCACAGATGCGTGGTCTGGCCGACGGGGCCCGCTCGTATCGCCTGCGCGTTGCACCGCGCTCGGAGATGCACTTCTTCGGTGATTCGGCGCCACAGGTCTTCTCCGGCGGCGAGCTGTACGCAGGGGGTCTGGAGCTTGCCGAAGTGAACCCGGGGCTGGGCGAGTACTTCGGTACTGACGAGGGCGTTCTCGTGATCGAGGCGGGCCGCGGTTCCCGGCTTGGGCTCGAGGCGGGTGACGTCGTGCTCCGCATCGGGAGTCGGAGCGTTACGTCGCCGGAACGATTCCATCGTGTGCTGGCGAGCTATGGAGACGATGAGGACATCGACTTTCATATCCTCAGAGACGGAAGCGAGAGCGTGGTGACGGGGCGGCTGCGCTACTAGCCAGCAGGGGGGAGGGTGGCTCGTACGGACCGGGTCGCCCTCCCAACGCTGCAGGGGTGTGAGTAGCTTCGAGGCTGCCCGTTCCCCGAACCCCCCTCTTTGTG
>JBDGVS010000267.1:0-6018 GCA_039585535.1 Gemmatimonadota bacterium
GACGGCGACCGTCTGGTAGTAGGCGCGCCCTCCCCGGGGGACGGCCATGGGCGGGTGTACATACTCGACCGCGGCGAAGCCGGCTGGTTGCACACGCGCACCCTGATGGCCGACGATCTCGACCGAGCTGGCTTCGGAACCGCGGTGGCACTGCGCGGTGATCGCGTGGTAGTCGGCGCTCCGAGCGCCTTCGGCAACGCGGGGCGCGTCGCCGTCTTCGACCTCGCATCCGGGGACGCGCCGGCATGGCTCGAGCCGGGCGCGGAGCTCGCAGGCGTCACGGGATCGGATCCGGTCCTCTGCGCGGATGGGGAGGCGGCCGGCTTCGCGTGCGAGGGCGTCGACCTCGTCTCTTTCCTGCCCCTCTCCGCACTCGGTGGTGGACCCGGTGAACGGGTGACCGACGTCTGGGGATGGACCGATCCGGAGACAGGTCGGGAATACGCCCTCGTCGGCCGGACGGCGGGACTCGCGTTCGTGGACATCTCCAGCCCCGGCGCTCCCCGCCTCGTGGGGCTCATGCCCGCCAACCCGTCGCATGCCCGAGACATCAAGGTGTATCGAGACCATGCGTTTCTGACCGGCGACGGGGCGGGAGACCACGGCCTCCTCGTCTTCGATCTCACGCGACTCCGGGATGTCGTGGGCGAAGCCGCCACCTTTGAGCCGGACGCTCGATACGACGAAGTCGCCAGCGCCCACAATCTCGTTATCGACACCGAGTCCGGCTTCGCGTATACCGTCGGCACCAACACCGGCGGGCAGTCGTGCGGCGGCGGGCTCCACATGATCGACATCCGCGAGCCGCTCCAGCCCACCTTCGCCGGCTGCTTCTCCGACACCGAAGGGCTCATCTGGACGGGCCGGACCCACGACGCCCAGTGCACCGTGTACCGGGGCCCGGACGAGACGTACCAGGGTCGCCAGATCTGCTTCGCGGCCAACGAGACGGCGATGCGGATCGTCGATGTGACAGACAAGTCCGCTCCGCAGCCCATCTCGACGGCGAGCCACCCGGGCACAGCCTACGTGCATCAGGGATGGCTGACCGAGGACCACCGGTACCTCTACGTCAACGATGAGCTGGACGAAATCGTCGGGACTTCCGACCGGACGCGCACGCTGATCTACGACGTTGCCGAGTTAGACGATCCGATCCTCGTCGCTGAGCACTTGGGACCCGACCAGGCGACCGATCACAACCTCTATATCGTCGGAAGCCGGGCCTACCTCGCGAACTACCAGGCGGGCTTCCGCGTCTTGGACATCTCCGACCCCGAGCGTCCGGAGGAGATCGGCTGGTTCGATACCACCCCGTACGGGGAGAACCCACCGGGATTCGGGGGTGGGGCCTGGACGGCCTGGCCCTTCTTCGAGAGCGGGATGGTCATCGTGTCGAGCATGAACGAGGGGCTGTTTATCCTGCGGCCGCAGAGACCCGTGACCTAGACCCGCCTGACCGCACCGGACGGGCCTGGCTGCGCGCCCCGTCCGGCGCACGCGTCACGATCTTCTGGGCGACGAAGGGCGACGTCATGGCGCGGAGTAGCGCGCCATAGTCGAGCTGAAATCGAAGCTCGCTACCAATAGTCAGTCGCTCATGACCCGAGTCCACGATGAGGTGGTCGCTGCTGGCCCCGAGAATCTCGATTCCCGGCGGTGAGTGGAGGCCGGCACCGTCCGTGTCCTGGCGGCCGATCGCGAGAATCGACTGCCGGACCTCACCACGGTCAGGGGCGATCTGCTCCTCTCCAAAGGCGTTCTGTGCGATCGCGCCCCGGGGCTGCGACGGTTTGATCTTCGACTCGATCACTTCGGCCACGAGCGTGAACGCGTCGGTGTGCAGGCCTTCGATCGGTTGGCGATGAAGCGCCTCGCGCCCGAGCAGGAGCGCCTCGCCCAGTCGGAGGTCATTGACCCGCCCCCCAGCGCTCTGCCCCCGGTCTCCCGCACCAAGCGCCCATTCGATGTTGGCGGAGTTTCCACCAGACACCAGCTCCAGCGCCATATCGAATCTCGCTTCGATCGAAGTCGCGAGTGCCGACAGCTCGGCCATGTTCCTGGCATCGGGGGACACGCCGCTACGGCAGGCGAGGTTCGTACCGATGCCTTTGAGCCGGATGTTCGGAAAGCGGAGCGTCTCGTGCACGACGTCGAGAAGGTCGCCCGGCATGATCCCTTCCCGGAGATCGCCCAATTCGACCATGAGCACGACCTCATGTACGCGCTTGATCGCCGCAGCAGCAGTGGAAAGCCTGCTGATGACCTCCAGCTCGGTGTTGAAGCTCACATCGGCGTGCATCACCACCCGATCGACCTGGCTGATCATCGGAGATCGAATCAGAGTCATCGACCCTGACACGCCGGCCCGACGCATCCTCTCGATGTTCTCGATTCGGGAGTCGCCCAATCCACTCACGCCGCCCCGGAGCAACGTGCGAGCGACCTCGGGTGACCCGAGCGTCGCCTTGATGACCCCCGTGACCGCGATTCCCCGTTCGGCTAACCGCTGAACCAGCGTTCGCGCGTTGTGGCCAATCTTGTCGAGGTCGATTTCCAATCGTGGCCCCGTCATAGGGCTACGGCGATCATCTCCTGAGTCAGCTCCGGAAACGCGAGCAAGGCCATGTCGACCAGACGCTCGGGCGATCGGGTCAGCGCATCGGTGACCGGAATGTCGAGCTCCAGCTCGTACAGCAAGATGGCCGCTCCGACCTCAGCGTCCGTCATGTGCTCGTGGTTGATGGTCAGACCGATCACCTTCGTGTCGCTGAAGGTCTGGATCAGATTGATCTCCGATGCCGGCGTCGGCATCACCATCTGGGGGAAGTCGCAGCGGTGCGTCCGTCCCGGCGCATGCTGCACCACGACGCCATCCGGACAGCTTCCCCGGAGAATGAAGCTCGAAGTCGAGTACGCGGGGTGACTCAGCGCCCCCTGCCCCTCGATGACGATGACGTCCGGGTCTTCGCGCTCGAACGCTTCACAAATGGTGGCTTCCAGCTCTCCCGCGCAGAACTGTGACGGGATCGCGTCGAGCGCGACGCCGTAGCGAGCTCCCTGGATCAAGCCTGTCTGCCCGGTGCCGACCATCACCGCTTTCACGCCATGAGCGTTGAGCGCCCTGGTCAGGGCGGTGGCCGTCGTGCGCTTGCCGATGGCACAGTCGGTGCCGAGCACGGCGATGCGCGGGCAGGTGACGTCGTTGATCCGACCACTGAACAGACGCAGGTCCTTCTTGGCGGGCGGTTTTCGCACGTCCAGGATCTGAACGTTCTTGGCCGCGCTGGCAGCTGCGAAGGCCGGGTCGTCATTCAGGAACTCGTGGAGCCCGTTCACGATGTTCATGCCGAGGTCGATCGCCTCGAGCACGAGACCACGCTCGCGTGACGAGAGCATCCCGCTCGCCGGCGCCATCCCGAAGATGAAGTAGTCGGGAACGCTCTCGGCGTGGGCCAAAGCGTCGGTGAGATCACGACAGATCCGTATCCCGTTGGGCTCAGCGTCGAGCACCATACCCGCATCGAGGCCAGCTTTCTCGCTGTCGATGACGGAGAGGATCTCGTACTTCTCCGAGTGACGCACCAGCCCGTTGGCGGTCTTGCCGTCCACAGCGCCGAAGTTCGCCTCGCAATACACGACTGCGGACGGCCTGCCGCCAATAGAGCGTGCGGCCTGGGTCGACGGGATGAGTCGCGGGTACTCGGACATCGGGACCTCCTCAGAGCGGGGCTCAGAGGAGGCGACGGGTTCGTGCCGGCAAGGTTCAGCCGGATGTCACGAGTGGTCCCCACTAAGTCGTGTGGTGCAGCCTACAAGGATAGGGCACAATGACACCCCGACACAGACGTGCGGCACGCCGGACGACTGTTCAGTTGACGCCACCGCACATCCGAGCCAGCCTCTCCACCCCCGATTCGGTCGATCTCCGGAGACCTCATGAGCACACGCCCCACTCTCGTCGCCCTTCTAGCCCTCGCCACGACGCTACCCGCAGCGACGCAGGGGCAGACCTTCGAACCGGCGGCCTTCGACGATCTCGAGTACCGCATGGTCGGGCCCTACCGGGGCGGACGCTCGACGGCTGCCGTCGGATTCCTCGGGGATCCGGACCGCTGGATCATGGGCACCACGGGTGGCGGGATGTGGCTCAGCACAGACAACGGAGTGAGTTGGGACAACATCTCCGACGGGTACTTCGGGGGGTCGATCGGCGCGGTGGCCGTCGCCACGACGGGGGCGCATCGAGGTACACCCGCGAAACGAAAACCTTCTGTACGTCGCGGCACTCGGGCATGCATTCGGAAAGAACCCCGAACGCGGCATCTTCCGCTCCTCCGACGGAGGCGACACGTGGGAGCACGTACTGGCGCTCAACGACTCGACCGGCGCGTCCGACCTCACGATGAACCCGTCGAACCCTCGTGAGTTGTACGCGGGGATGTGGCGTGGGGAGCGCAAGCCGTGGTCGCTCATCTCCGGAGGGGAAGAAGGGGGGGTCTACAAGACCACCGATGGCGGCGACAGCTGGACGAAGCTCAGTGGGGGACTGCCAGAGGGGATGGTCGGGAAGGTGGGCGTTACCGTTTCACCAGCCGATCCAGAACGGGTCTGGGCCATCATCGAGGCAGAGCCCGAGGGCGGGGTCTACCGCTCGGACGATGCGGGCGAGACGTGGGCGCGCACGAACTCCGAGAACAATCTTCGGCAGCGTGCTTGGTACTACACCCATGTGCAGGCCGACCCGCAGGACCCGAACACCGTCTACGCGCTGAACACCTCGCTGTACCGATCGGTCGACGCGGGTAAGACATTCGAGTCGATCCCCGTACCGCACGGTGATGTCCACGACCTGTGGATCCACCCGGACGATCCCGATCGCATGGTCGTCGCCGACGACGGTGGTGCTCAGGTCACGGTGAACGGTGGACGCACGTGGTCCTCCTATTACAACCAGGCCACCGCCGAACTCTACGACGTGATCGTCGACAACGGCTTTCCGTATCGCCTATACGGAGCTCAGCAGGACAACACGACGATCGCGGTGCCGGCGTGGCGGTCAGCGAACTCGCTCTACCCGAAGCAGCACTGGACGAACCCGGGCGGGTGTGAAACCGGCCCGGTCGCCCTCCATCCGGACTACCCGGACGTGCTCTACGGCGGGTGCTACGGCGGCGTCATCGACCGGACCGAAGTCGAGAAGGACCAGGTCCGAAACATGAATCTGTATCCGCAGCTCCAGCTCGGCGCGCCCGGATCGGAGCTCGCACACCGGTTCCAGTGGGTCTCGCCGATGCTGGTGTCCCAGCACGACCGGCGGACGGTCTACCACGGATCCCAGTTCGTGAACCGCTCGCGTGACGAGGGCGTCACATGGGAGACGCTGAGCGATGATCTGAGCACCGACACGCCCGAGCATCAGGTCCAATCCGGGGGCCCAATGAACGGCGACGTGACCGGTGTGGAGATCTTCAACGTGGTCTTCTCGATCGCCGAATCACCGTTCACCCCGGAAGAGATCTGGGCCGGCACCGACGACGGTCGACTCCACATCAGTCGGGATGACGGTTCGACGTGGACGGAGATCACGCCGCCGGGCATGCCCACCTTCGGGACCGTGGACGAGATCGACCTGTCGGTGCACGCCGCAGGCCGCGCGTATGTCGCGGTCCAGGCCTATCGCCTGGACGACCTCCGTCCATACGTCTTCCGCACCGACGACTGGGGCGGGTCGTGGCAATTGCTGACGGATGGAGAGAACGGCATTCCGGCCGACTACCCGGTGCGCACCGTGCGCGAGGACCCGGAGAGGGAAGATCTCGTGTTCGCAGGCACGGAGTTCGGCCTCTTCGCCTCCTTCGACGGTGGGCAGAGCTGGCAATCGCTCCAGCAGAACCTCCCCATCACCCCGGTCACGGGTATGCGCGTGGCGCACGACGACCTGGTGATTTCCACCCAGGGCCGCTCGTTCTGGATCCTGGACGACATTTCCCCGCTGCGTCAGCTGACCGAACAGGT
>JBDGVS010000268.1:0-4227 GCA_039585535.1 Gemmatimonadota bacterium
CTCGTCGTTGCGGGTCTGCAGGAAGCCAGGGTTCGTCGTGCGCGCGATCTCGACCGCTTCCGGAAGCGAGAGGGCTGCAGGCACTTCCTGCTGAGCAGAGGCTGGCGGGGCCATCGCCAGCAGGGTCAGCGCCAAGAGGCGCGGGCGGGTCTTCATCCTCGGATAAACCTTTCTGCGGCGAATGGTGTGGCGAACGAGGGCTCACGTCCCGTACGGCTTTGCTTTGCGGCGGGTTTCCACCAGCTGGGGTTGGAGCCCGGACTGCTGTACGAAGGGTATACGTGATTCGCGCGGAGCTTGTTCAACCCAGGTGCTGACCCATCTCGCCGAAAAAGCTAACCGGGGTCGCGACACGACGGGATGCCGCTCTGAGTCGCAGCAGAGCGCACGACTCTAGCCGCGTTAGCCGACGAGATCCGTACGTTCGGCCGCGTATGCCAGGCTGGGAATCTCGACCTTCAGGACTCTCCCCTGACGATCGAACCAGACGATTCGCTCCTCGCCACCATCCGCAGTGAAGGTGATCCGGCGCGCCGAGACGACGTTGGGGCCGAGTCGGAGCTCTTCCTGTACCGGAGCGCTCGCGACCAGAGTCAGCTGTCTGCGGCTGCGAGGTTCCAGGACGTAGATCTCCCGGCCTTCCCGTTCGTCGCGGACGAAGTAGTAGTGGTGCGCGACGCCCGATTCGATCACTCGGGTGTCGGGACGCGCCTGAAACTCTCGATCCTCCGCGCCCATCTCGGAACGCATTGACGCGACGTATCGGCGTCCCGTGAGCCCCACTCGGATCTCCGTAGCGTCTCGCCCGGTCACCTGCACCTGATATTCGTCCGCAGCACCGGTCAGGGGCCTCACGCGCAGCAGCGGGCGGATCACCTGCTGGGCTGGCGACGTGATGCTCACCGAGCCACTGGCGAAGAGCGCATCTCCGCTACCGAGCCCGGCTCGACGGATTACGAAATCCTCGGAACCGACCTCCTCTCCCCCCATACGGATCGAGAAGGTCCCCTGGTCCACGATGACACCCTGTCCGAGGAGGGGCGTGGCCACGAGTCCGAAGACCAGGCAGACGAACGAGAACGGGAGGCGAATAGATGACATGACCGTTCTACACGCCTCACCGCGCGCGGTTCGGTCGATCACCTCCCCAGTCCCTTGATTTCGATTGCCTCCGTGAGTGCATCAACCCAACGGGCGAAGATTTGCGCGCCCTTGTCAGCTGTCGCCAGGGACGGGGATCCGAGCACGCCCCCCGATTCCAGCGGGGGTGTCGGCACCCTGCGGCGCGTGTATTTTCGAAGAGCCGGACCCTGCGGCAAGAAGTCGCGAACCTCACTCAATCGAACGGTCTCCGGCGCGAGGTGCAGCATGAGGGAAGTCTCCAGCTCTCCAGCGTGCTCGAACTCTGGATCGGATTCGAGGATATCGGAGACATCGATCTGATACAGGTCGTATACCGACTTGGACGCGCGTACCGCGGGCGTCATGAGCAACGCCTCGAGATGGGGTTCGAAGCGGTGTGCTGTGATGACGATGAAGTGGCGTACGCCATCATCTTCCCATCGGGCCAGGAGTTCGTTGAAGGTGCGGTGAAACGTCTTGCGCCGTGGCCCCGCCGCACCGGGAAACGGACCTCCTCCTACCGCGACTCCGTAGGAGAAGGGTGGGGCTCTCAGGATTCCAAGCCGCTCGGACACGGCGGCCGACACCCGCGCGGCCACCGTGATGTTCGCTCCGACCGGAAGGTGTGCACCGTGCTGGTCGAGCGCACCCACGGGAAAGATCAGGCGTGGCTCTGCTGCCAGGATCTCGCCAATCTCCGTCCATGGCAGTTCATCGATCGCATATGACACTCGGCACTTCCTCCTCGTCGTCCACGCGCAGCTCCCGGCCGCCGGTGCTCGCGCAGGCTGGGCCGTGGGTGGCCGTCGCCTCGTTGTGGATGTGGACCGGCGGGCTGACTCCCTGGCCCCTCGTGCTTGCCGCGCTGGGCGTGATGCTGGCCATCGTACTGCCCGGTGGTCCACGCAGCCGGAAGAGCGCACTCGGTCTCAGCCTGCTCACCTTCGGCATCCTCGTTGCATTCGGAGCAGAGCGCCAGGTCTCGCTCGTGGAGGGAGACTGGGACCGATACTGGTCACAACGCGTGGACCGAATCGGCGACCTGCTCTCCGGTGAACTCGATCGCCGTCAACTGGCGGGCGAAGCGGCCGCCGACGCCCTCATCGAAGGATGGAATGCGGACGGAGGACTCGACGCGCGCGCGCTCGCCGAGGTTCGGTCCCGCTACGACGCGTCCGCGGTAGCCCTGTATGACGCATCGGGTGAGTTGGTCGTTTGGGATGGGACTCACCGTGGGAAGATCCCGGATGGGGTCGCCCGGGGTGAGCGGCGACAGTCGTATCGAGACTTGCCTCTCTTCGGGTATCTGTACCTCACATCCCGAGGTGAGGACGGTAGCGTCGCAGCAGCAGCCTATCTTCTGAGGGCATCCCTCCCCGATGGCCTGAACGCGGACATGGGCGACCTCGCGACCCGATTCGTTCGTGAGACGGGAGAGCGGATCCGGATCACTGAGGAGGATCCCGGCCTCGCGGAAGCCGTGTGGGATCTCGCCCTCGACGACGATCGACTTCTTTCGGTTGTGCTCGAGACACCGACCGTGGCGGATCGGGCTGAGTCCATTCGAGTTCGGTGGAGTAGGGCGGTGTTCGGAATTGCCGCCCTCGCCTGGCTCCTTCTCGCCCTTGCTGGGCCGCTCGGGCGGATCGAAGGCGTCGCGGCCGCGCTCGCGCTCGTCGGGGCTGCGGCCTTCGTGCCGCTGGAGCGCCTGAGCGTCATGACGGCCCTCTTCGATCCGCTCGCGTTCGGGCTACCAGGAATTGGGACTCCCCTGGGTCGCTCAGCGCTTCTTGCTGTCGCCGCATTCGTGGTGATCCCGGTGATGCCGCGAAGTGCCCGCCGGCTGTCGCCGATCGCGGTAGGTCTTCTCGCGGCCGTCATGTTCCCGGCGCTTCTCCACCTGAGTGGTCTGGGGTTGGGGCCCGATTTGTTGGCCCTCGGCCGGGTCGAGTGGGTCACCTATCAGATACTGTCCACAGCTCTGGTTGCACTGGCCGCTGGCTTTCTACTGTCGTACGTGCGTACGGGGGACCGAGTTCGTGGGGCCCTTTGGGGCGCCGCTGTGCTCGCAGCTGTCCTCACCGCTGCCGCGGGTGCTCTCGCCGTGACGCGTGGGGGTGGGTGGGTGGCATTTGCGGCGTCCTGGGGGGGCGTCCTCGTCCTGGGCGCGTACGGAATCCGGCCGTTGCACGGATTACAGCGAGCGCTGGGAGGTTGGATTCTCGCGATTCTACTGGCCAGTTCGGCAGCGATTCCCGTCGTCTGGGGGCAGGGGATCGAAACGAGACTCGAACGGGGAGCACGCGCGCTCGAGAGGCTGACTTCCGTCGAACACCCCGAAGTCGAGGACCGGCTCTTCGACTTCGCTCGTGTCGCGGACTCGCTCGATCTCGTTGGGGCCGACGACGTCACGATCCTCTACGAGGGCTGGCGCCTTAGTGGGCTGTCCCGGCTCGGCCAGCCTGTTCGGCTTCAGATGGAAATGCGAGACGGCTCCCCGGGGGAGGGGCTTCGAATTGCTGTCGCCGAGGGCGAGCCGCAACCCTATCAGCAGGTGGTCGCGGAAGGACGTGTGGCTGGCGGTGCACGCCTGGTTCAGCTCGATGAGGACGACGCGCGCTACATACTCACGGTCTCTCTTGAGGATGGCCGGATGGCGGTGGCCGTGATCCCTCCTTTTCCTGAACGATCAGGCCGTGCCGGGCTCGGTCCACTCGTGCGGGGCACCGGAGAGCTCGGGATGGAAGCGCTGACGGTTCTCCCACTTCCTGACGGGGAGCCCGTGACTTCGGAAATCGGGCGCCAGCGGACCAGGCGGGGCTGGCAGACGGATGTGGGGCTCGCCTTCTCCAACGGGCCTCGCTTCCATGCCCTGTACGACGTGGACCTTCCCGGGCTTCCCCTCCAGATCGCCCGTTCTACGCTTCTCACTGTATTGAACGTCGGCATCTTGATGGCGGCTTTGCTGCTCGGGCGTCTCCTCCACGGAGAAGGCCGTCGTGCGGAGATACGGACCTTTGGGCTTCCTATCTCTTTTCGAGGTCGCGTCACGCTG
This sequence comes from Gemmatimonadota bacterium, assembly GCA_039585535.1. Taxonomy (GTDB): domain Bacteria; phylum Gemmatimonadota; class Gemmatimonadetes; order Longimicrobiales; family Gaopeijiaceae; genus UBA2589. The sequence goes on from JBDGVS010000268.1 coordinate 4,178, forward strand.
GCGCTCTTCGGCTTCTTCGCCCTGGCCAACGCCATCTTTGGGACGCTCGC
>JBDGVS010000269.1:0-4216 GCA_039585535.1 Gemmatimonadota bacterium
GAGATGGGGGTCGAGGTGACAGGCCTCGAGACCGAGGTCGGTGACCTCGGAGAGCCGGTTGACCTCTCTCGCTCGCTCGGTGGTGGTTCGGACGACATCGGTGACATCTCCTGGAATATGCCGACCGTGACGATGCGCTTCCCGTCGAACATGCGGGGCGGCCCCGGTCACAACTGGGCGAACGGAATCGCGATGGCCACGCCGATCGCCCACAAAGGTGGAGTCGCGGGGGCGAAGGTTCAGGCGCTGACGCTTCTCGATCTGTTCCTCGACGGAGAGACCGTCGACGCCGCGTGGGACTACTTCAACGACGTGCAGACGGCCGAGACCGAGTACATCCCGTTCATCGCCGAGACCGACGAGCCGGCGATCTGGTTGAACGAGGGGATCATGGCTGAGTGGCGCGAGAGGATGCGTCCGTTTTACTACGACGCATCGCAGTACGACTCGTATCTGGAGCAGCTCGGAATCGAGTATCCGACGATCCGGACCCGTCCGGTCTCCGAGGAGCAGGACGATGACGGTGCCGCTCCGGAGTCCGATGACGACGCACCGAGGGGTCCGGGTGGAGCGTAGTATCACGGCAGTTCAGGCCTCGCGCGCGGCCACGGGTATGTGGTCCGCGCGCGGGCGTCTGGCCGTACGAATCCTGCTGGTGGTCGCTGCGCTCCTCACCGAGGTCACGCCGGGCGCTGCCCAGACGATCGACGTTGTGGAGATGACGGTCGAGGATGTCGCCGCCGGGTATGCGGAGGGGCGCTTTACCGCCGTGGAACTCACGAATGCGTTTCTTCACCAGATCGCCCGGTACGAGTCGCACTACAACGCGTTCATTTCGATGAACCCCGACGCGCTGGCTGTCGCGGCGGCGCTCGACGTCGAATACGCCGGCTCTGGTCCTCGCGGCCCACTCCACGGAGTGCCTGTCGTGATCAAGGACAACATCGACTACGGCGGTCTCGTAACCACGGCTGGGTGGGAAGGCTTCAGCCGTGCCACCGGTGGAGTCGACATGATTCCTGGCGACGACGCCGCGGTAGTCACGCGGCTCCGTGAGGCCGGCGCAATCATCCTCGGAAAGACGAATCTTCCGGACTTCGCGGGACACGGAACCCGGACGAACAGCTCCGTAGCGGGTATGACGCTGAATCCGTACAACGTCGAGAAGGTCCCCGGTGGATCGAGTGGTGGCACGGCCACAGCCGTGAACTCGAGCTTCGCAGTGCTCGGGCTGGGTACCGAGACGGGCGGCTCGATTCAGAACCCCGCGTCAGCTCAGGGACTCGTGGGCGTGAAGCCCACATACGGGCTCGTGCCGATCGAGGGCGTTGTGCCTCTGAGCGGCAGCTACGTCGACGTTGTCGGTCCGCTGGCGCGTACGGTGTGGGATGCCGCGGTAGCACTCGATGTGCTGGCTGGTCCTACCACCGAAGACCTCGCGACCTTCGCCTCTGAAGGCCATATGCCCGAGGGCGGGTACGCAGCCGAACTGGATGCCGGCTCGCTCCAGGGGAAGCGGTTCGGCCTCGTGGGCACGGGGTGGCGGACCGACTTTCTTCCGCTCGATGAGACCACGGACGTCGAATATCAGAAGGCGATCGAGGCCATTCGAGCCCTGGGCGCTGAGGTGATCGAGGATCCCTTCGATGGCAGTGGCTTTGTAGAGATGTATGGCGAACGGTCGAATGTGCCGACCCAGGGGGCGCACGACATGTTCGTCTACCTGCAGGGCCTCGGCGCTGACGCACCCTTCAACACCATCGAGGAGTGGGAGGCGCTCAGCGGGCGCCCGTACTCGCGCGGCCAACGCCGCGACGGCTCTCCTGCGCCCGGTCCGGCGCGCCCGAGTGCCACCGAGGCAGGCGACGCGTATCAGGCGTGGCGCTACGAGATCCGGAACCTCTTCCGCAGCGTGCTCGAAGAGAATGATCTCGACGGGCTCTTCTTCCCGCAGTCGGGGGTGCCGAACCGCCCGGTCGTGGAAGACCCGGAGCGTCCCGACTACGCGCCCAACAATTGGGCTGAGATCCCGAGCAACATCATCAATGATCTCGGAGTACCCACCGTCACCGTGCCCTTCTCGTACTTCGATGACGGCACCCCTTTCGTGCTGGCGTTCATCGGCGATATGTGGACGGAGGCCGACTTACTGTCCTACGCCTACGCCTTCGAACGAGCGAACCCGGCCCGTCGGGCCCCGGCGCTCGAGGCCGGGCCCAGGGACTGACGCAAACATTTATGAGGGGTGCGGTGTCTACGGTAAGAGGCGGCGCCACTGGTGCGCTGCGGCCCGGCCCTCTCTAAGAAAGACCCTCCCATCCGCCAGCTTTCCCGTCTGAGTCGCTCCGTTGTGGCGACCTCTCGGCTTTTGACGCCTTCCCTTCTGCTGGGGGGCGCGTTGGCTCTCGTTCTGGTCACGCCCGCTGCTGCGTTTGCGCAGGAGAACGGACGCCCTCGAGTCTTCTTCGACTGTGACGGACGAGACTGCAACTCGCAGTACTACCGCACCGAGATCGACTGGGTGGACTGGGTGAACGTTCGTGAAGTAGCCAACGTTCATCTGATCATGTCCAGCATCACGACGGGTGCCGGTGGCCGTGAGTATCTGCTCGACTTTATCGGTCGAGACGCGGAGGAAAGCTATCTCGACGAGATGAGGTACCAGGCGCTTCCGACCGATACGGAGCGTGAGCGGCTGGACGGGATCACGAACGCCATGTCGATCGGCCTCGCCCGCTTCTCGACCATCGCGGGTTTCCGGGGTCTGGCTACCGTCGAGGGACTCGAGGTCGAAGGTGGATCGGGCGATCGAGTGGTCTCGTCAGACGAGGTCGAGGATCCCTGGAATCTCTGGGTCTTTCGGGTGAACCTCAGCGGGAACCTCGAGGGGGAGACGCAGGAGAAGGAGGAGCGCCTCTTCGCGAGCGTCAACGCATCGCGCGTGACGCCCACCTGGAAGTTCAACTTCAACAGCAACGTCTTCTACAATCAGCGCGAGTTCGAACTGGAGGACGGGACGTTCTCCGATAGCCGCTACGACTGGGGCATACGTCCCTATCTGGCCTACTCCCTGACGGAGCACTGGTCCCTCGGCGCGGTTGGTGAGGTGGCCCGCCAGACTCGCTTCAACCAGTCGTTCCGGTGGGAGCTCACACCGGTGATCGAGTACAGCCTCTTCCCGTATGAAGATGCAACGCGCCGCGCACTGACCTTCTCGTACCGGATCGGGCCTGCGTATCGCGCGTATCTCGAGGAGACCCTCTATGGTGAGAATTACGAGACCCGCGTCGAGCACGGAGTCGAAGTGGATCTGTCTCAGCGCCAGCCGTGGGGCGAGGCCGGTGCGTCGATCAGCGGCTCACAGTTCCTCTTCCTGCCAGACACGGACGAGTATGCCGATGGGCTCTACAACATCCGACTGAGGGGCGACATCCAGTTCCGGATCATTCGTGGACTCAGCGTAGAGCTCGACGGCAACATTTCGTGGGTCCAGGATCAGATCTACCTGGCCGCGGACGGAGTTTCCGATGAGGAAGCGCTCCTGCGTCTTCAGCAGCGGGCGACAGACTTCCAGTACGGTGTCTCGATGGGTGTGTCGATCCAGTTCGGATCGATCTTCAACAACGTCGTGAACAACCGGTTCAGAAACGCCCAGGGCTTCGGCGGCCGCCGCTTCTAACGCTCTCACATCGACGTCCCCACCACCGCTTGACGCAACTCGGGTGGACGTGCATCATTCGGCCTCTGCGAGACTGAGAATCATTTTCAACCGCTGTCCGAATGTCGCTCCGCAAAGCCGTTTTCTGGGTTCATCTCGTCTGTGGCGTCACCGCAGGCGGTGTAATCCTGATGATGTCGGTGACGGGCGTCCTGCTTACCTATCAGAAGCAGATGACCGAGTGGTCGGACCGGCAGTACTGGGTTGAGCCTGCCGGGGAGGAGCTCCGAGCCCCGCTCTCCGCGTTGATCGCCAGCGCGGAGCGGTTTGAGCCCGAGGCAGGGGTTTCGAGTCTGATTCTCTACTCCGACCCGGACGCCCCCGTGGCCGCATCGCTCGGAGGGGGGCGGACTCTTTATCTCGACCCATCGACTGCGGAGGTCCGTGGAGAGAACACGAAGCGGATGCGTGCGTTTTTCTCGGGGACCGTCCGAATGCACCGCTGGTTCGCTACCACCGGTGACCGGAGGACGATCGCCCGCGCGATCACGGGTTGGA
>JBDGVS010000270.1:0-4215 GCA_039585535.1 Gemmatimonadota bacterium
AGACCTGTTTCGGGTACTGGCCCGGAATCTCCAGGATGAACTCCTGCTTCTTCCACTCGCCGTTCTTGCTCGTGCCCGACTGGAGGGCGAGGATCTCGATGACTTTTCCGGTGATCTGCAGGCTCATGACGTTCGGATTCGACGTGGCGGGGAAGGACTCGCGACTCAGGTAGTGTCGCACACGGTCCCAACGCTGTCGAAAAGCGGCTGCCGGCGAAAGGTGGCGAGCTCGCTGACCGGAAAATCCACGACAACGTCACCGTCTCAACACCGTCGCATCACAACCGCGGTATGTCCTAGATTTGGGAAGGAGCGTCGGTCTCCGGCGCCTCTCCCCACTTGCCCAAGATCCCCGAACGCACCGACGCCATGCCGATCGCGACCCCCGCCCAGTTCGCTCAGATGCTCGATGCCGCTCAGCAGAGCGGATACGCCTACCCAGCCATCAACGTCACGTCGATCCTGACACTCAACGCGGCGATGAAGGGCTTTGCGGACTCGAAATCCGACGGCTTCATCCAGTTCTCGACGGGTGCGGGGCAGTTCGCCTCCGGATTGAACAACAAGGATGCGGCCTACGGGTGCATCGTGCTCGCGGAAACGGCACACCGGCTCGCGGAGCAGTACGACGTGCTGATCGCCCTGAATACCGACCACTGCCAGCCGGAAAAAGCAGCAGGCTTCCTGAAGCCGCTCATCCAGGCAACAGCCGAGCGCCGCGCCCGAGGTGAGAACAATCTCTTCCAGAACCACATGCTCGACGCATCGATTCTGCCGCTCGAGCAGAATCTTCAAATCTGTGACGAATATCTTCGCCTCTGCGCCGAGAACGAGATCGTCCTCGAAGTCGAGGCCGGTGTGGTGGGCGGGGAAGAAGACGGATCTGCGGGGACCGAGGACATGCCCGAAGAGAAGCTGTACACGACGCCGGAGGACATGCTGGCCGTGTACGAGCGCCTGAACGGGCTGGGCCGCTTCACCTTCGCTGCCACCTTCGGAAATGTGCACGGCCACTACAAGCCCGGCGCCGTGAAGCTGCGTCCGCACATTCTTCAGGAAGGGCAGGCCGCCGTGACGGCGAAGTACGGGGCCGACGCCGAGATGGACCTGGTCTTTCACGGCGGGTCCGGCAGCCTTCTGGAGGAGATCCGGGAGACGCTCGACTACGGTGTCGTGAAGATGAACGTGGACACGGATACGCAGTACGCGTTCACCCGCCCGATCGTCGATCACATGATGACGAACTACGAATCCGTGCTGAAGGTCGACGGCGAGATCGGAAACAAGAAACTCTACGATCCCCGCTCCTACTTGAAGAAGGGCGAACAGGCGATGTCGGAGCGCGTCGGCAAGGCATGCAGCGACCTGCTGAGTGACGGGAAGTCGCTGCACGGCCAGATATAACAGGAAACAACATACGCCCTAAGGCGTTTTAAATAAACGTTTTAGATCGACCACCTTACGCAATATATTAACACTGAGGCTCCTCACCCGTGACGGGTGAGGAGCCTCAGTTCGTTCGGGTCCTGCCGACGAGAATGCCCCGTCAGGCCCCTTCGAGCACGAAGTCGGTCGTGATCTCGATGCTGTTCTTGAGCGTCCGATAGACCGGACATTTGTCGGCGTGAAAGCCGTGCACACGGTCGATGGTCTCCCGCTCCGACGCCTCGGCTTTGAGGTGGTAGGTCACGTGCACCCGACGGATCACGATCACGCCGTCATCCTCCTTCTCTACCTCACCGCGTACCTCTGCCGTGAGGTGTCCTTCACTGGCCTTGATCCCGCGCGCCTCCAGCGCGCCTCCGAAGGTCCCGGCCAGTCAGCCGCCGGTAGCGGCCATCACGTAGTCGAGCGTCGTGGTGATCTCACGCTCGGGCTCCACGCCGTAGTGCTCGGCGATGGCGCTGTGCACGCCGAACTCCACCGGGCCGTCGTGGGCGGGCAGGTAGGCGTGTCGATACGGCCCCTTGATCCGCTCGATGCGGATGTTGGCCGTGTAGGTCGGGTCGGACATGAGTTCTCGGATGAAGGGTCGGGAGCCCACCGGGCACCCGGGTCGCCAAGGTGCTCTCATGGCCGGAGGGTGCGCAACAAGTAGCGGGATGCGGCACTCGACGACCGTACCCGGAGCCTTCCAGGCGGGGCGCGACGGACCACTGGCCCTGGGAACATCGAGGGATGGTGCGGGCATCCGCCTCCTCGACCCCGGTTGGGCACGACCTCTGCGACAGGGAGTCGTCAAGCCGCCCCCCGACGCCTGGCCTCATCTCTAAGGAGGACCCATGAGACCGACCGTCGATCGGACGGCTGTCTTTGTGCTGTTCGTCACTCTCGCCATCGCGGGATGCGCCGAGAGCCCCACCCTCACTGACGTCTCGGATGTAACCGAAGCGACGTTCTTCCGCCGCGCCCCGGCACCCGGCTTCGACGCCGTAAGACGTACCACTCCCCTGAATCAGGAGATCTCTGTGTCTCGAATCATCGGGCCGCAGGGCGGCCTCCTCGAACTTCAGGAGGCCGGGGTTCGACTTCGGGTCCCCTCCGGAGCGCTCACCGAAGCCGTAGAGATCACGATGACGGCACTGGCAGGAGACGCCATGGCCTTCGATTTCGCTCCGCATGGCCTCGATTTCCTCACCCCAGCATCGATATCGGTCGGAGTGCCTGGCACCACGGAGGAAGGGCTGCTCGACCTGGTACGCCGTGACGCGGAGAGCGGTGCTCCGCTCGATCGCTTTCTCGGTGTCTACTTCGAAGGAGAACCCGACGAGGGAGTGGAGCCCCTGGAGAGCTTCGAGACCTATCTCGACGGTGGCGCCGTGACGTTCGACATCATGCACTTCTCCGGTTACGTGTGCGCGACCGGATGACGTGACCCGGGGGGCCCGCCTCGTCCAGATTCGAGGCGGGCCGCTGGCGGGACAGGGGTCGGCAGCGTATTCTCGCCCGCCCCCCAGGAGCGGTTTGAAGACGATTACCCGGCTCCCCTGCGTCAGCGGGGAACGGGCTACGATTCACTCCATTCTGGAAGCATCGCGCCGCATGGACCACGACCCCGCCCTCCGATCTCGCGACGTCGACGGGCTGATCGAAGAGGCTCGCGCCTCCGAACGGGCTGGTCGCTTCGAGGTCGCGCGCCAGCGATATGAATCGGCGCTCCAGCGACTCCGAGGTACGGACGAATCCGCGCTGGCCAGTGCCCTGCTCCGCTGGATCGGGCGCACGTGGGAGGCGAGCGGAGACCTCGACGCAGCGGTGGACTGCTACGAAGTGGCACGAGCCACAGCGGAGGCTGCAGATTCCACGCTCGATCTGGCACATGTACTGAACTGCTATGGCGTCCTGGCCTTCCGTCGAGGACGACTCGAGGAGGCCGAGGACTACTACCACGAGTCACGAAAGCTGGCGGAGGGCGCTGGAGAAGACCGCCTGGTCGCCATGCTGGACCAGAATCTCGGGAACGTGGCCAACGTGCACGGTGATCACCGCGCGGCTCACGAGTGGTACGCTCGTGGCCTCGACCGGTATCGCAGCCTCGGCCTCGAGGAATACGTAGGCCCCCTCCTCCTCAACATCGGGCGGGCCCACGTCGACCTGGCCGAATGGACCGAGGCCGAGTCCGCGTTCGATACGGCGGAGGCCAGCTGTGATCGTTCAGGCAACGTGGCCTTCAAGGTTCTGGTTCGGGTGCATCGGACCCGGCTGCATCTGGCGCGCAACGACCATGAGGCCGCACGCGACGCTTGCGACGATGCCATGGACCTCGCCCTCGAGCTGGGGGAGACACGCTGGCGCGGCGAGATCCATATGCATGCGGGAGCCATCAGTCGACTGCTGGGCCGGCCGAGTGTGGCCGAGGAGCGACTCCTTCTGGCTCTCGAGAGCGCTACGAGCCGGCAGGACCTCCTGCTCGAAGCCGAGATCCGCAAGGAGATGGCCTACGTCTACCGCGCGCAGGGACGGAACCGCGAGCTCCTGGAGTGCCTCAACCGGACACAGGAGACCTTTGCACAGCTGCGGGCCCGCGACGACCTGGAGGACGTAAGCCGCGAAATCGCGTCGCTCGAGCAAGGATTCGAACGAATCGTCGCCGAGTGGGCCGACTCCATCGAGTCAGCAGACCGATATACCCGCGGACACTGCGAGCGAGTCGCCGATCACGCATGCCAGCTCGCCATGGCCTCGGGGCTCGATAACCGGGCACTACCGTGGTTC
>JBDGVS010000271.1:0-4195 GCA_039585535.1 Gemmatimonadota bacterium
CGACTCCCCTCTCGGCTCGAGCGAAGACGAGTAGAAGGCATCTGCCCGGCCACGGACTTGCACGAGAAGTGTGTTGATTCCGGCCTCGTCCGCCTTTGCCACCATCTCACGAACCGAAGCGGCACTGGTCATGGTGTAGCGCACCACCCACACCGCGCGCACCTCGTCAAAGCGACGAACCGGGTTCAGAGTCACATCGCGGACCACCCCGTCCGGCTGAGCATCCGGCACAGGTCCAACCTCGACGCGCGGCGTCGGCCTCTCCGTCGGCGTCCCTACGACGACACATCCAGACGCAACCAGGATGCTCACGGAGGCCAGGACGCCGTGAAGGGTACGCACCATCACCGGCGCCCCCGTCTCGCCCGGAAGAACGCCTTCAGCATGGCGGACGACTCCTCGGCCGCGACGCCCGCACGGAGCTCGCATCGGTGATTGAGCCTGTCGTCCTGAAGAAGATTCTCCAGAGAGCCGCTCATTCCGGCCTTCGGATCCAGAGCTCCGAACACGACCCGCGGGATGCGCGCTAGAACGATCGCACCCGCGCACATCGCGCACGGCTCCAGTGTGACGTAGAGCGTGGTGTCGATCAGCCTCCAGTCGCCCACGAGTTGGGCCGCTCGGCGGATGGCGACGACCTCCGCGTGTGCCGTGGGATCGGCATCCGTGATCGTCCTATTGTGCCCCTCTGCGAGTATCCGGTCCTCATGCACGATGACCGCGCCCACGGGCACTTCCCCCTCTGCCTCGGCAGCCCTCGCCAACTCGAGAGCGCGCGCCATCCAGATGGCGTCAGCGGACACTTCGACTGTAGGGAGAGCGGAAGCGTCGTCCCGCGGCACGCTAGTGCTGAGTCAGCGTGATCGCCGGGACCTCGTCCACGCGCCGGTAGAAACCGGTCACACGGCCGATGATGTTGAGTGCGGCGAGGTCCTCGACCAGCGTGGTTGCCCCACCGGGCTGGAGCGCTTCCAGATAGACGCCACGTCCGTTGCGGGAGAAGCGATGGAACGCTGAATCACCGCCGAGCTCTGCGACGATCACGCTACCGTCGACGACCGCGTCCACCTCGATCGGCGCAACGAACAGGAGGTCTCCCTCCGCGACACCGAGCACCGCGAGGTCGCTCGCACTGGCACGCACCATGAACGAGCCATTCTCGCTCCCCATCTGCCGGTCAACAGAGACGTACGTCTCGGCATCCCGGGTCGAGTTCGTCACTGGCACTTCAGAGAAGCACGGAACCGCGACCGTGTTCGCACTGAGGTCCACACCGAGAATTTTCACCCCGCGCGACCGTGACGGATCACGCTCGAGACACCCCTTGTCGGCTAGAGCCTGAAGGTGCTCGGAAACGGTCTTGGTGCTCTTGATACCAAACCGTTCCCCGATCTCACGGATCGACGGCTGATACGTGTTGGCGCGCAGATAGAGCACCATGAAATCGAGAATCTTCCGCTCGATCTCGGTGAGCGGCTCGACCTGACGACCGCTCGCCGGTGCTTCGCGTGGAGTAATGGCTTCAGTTCTGGCCAACGATCAACACCTGGAGGGGGGCTTCGAGCCCCGTTTCGGGGGCAGATAGCTATCCTAATGTGCGGCTGAGAAAGGTGTCAAGAAACCCTTTTCTTTTAGTGGGATCCCGCGGAGCCGATACGCTCCACGCCAACCGACATCCTGGCCTCGACACGCTCTCGGCCGAGCAGTACCAGAACGTCGAAGATCCCCGGGCTCGCCATATTTCCGGTAAGAGCCACGCGGAGTGGATGGATCAGCTTCCCGGCTCCGACCTCCATTTCCGCGGCTAATGCCCGAAGTCGCTCCTCGAGCGCCGCCGCCGTCCACTCTACGTCGGCGAAGGCCGCGCGCACGCGCTGGAGCCGCTCGACGGCCGCTTCAGGATCTTTGAGCCAGTTCTTCTGGACAGCCTTCGACTCGTACTCGATCTCGCTGCAAACGAACGGGCGGGCCTGTTCCGCCAGCTCATCGAGCGTTCGTGCACGCACCTTGGTGACCTCCAGAAGCGAGCTGAGCCACGCCCCCTCCTCGAGGAGGCCTGGCAGCAAGGTTCCGTCAGCCGAAAGGCGCGCGCGGATCTCCTCCGCGAGTTCCGCGTCGGGACGTGCGCTGAGGTGCCGACCGTTGAGCCACTGGAGCTTCTCTGTGTCGAATACCGAACTCGACTTGAGCAGCCGGTCGGCCGAAAATGCCTCGACCAGCTCCGGAACAGTCATGAACTCCCGATCGTCGCCCGGGCTCCATCCGAGCAGGGCGAGGAAGTTGAACATGGCCTCCGGGATGATCCCTTCGTTCGCGTACTCGCCAACGGCAGTCACCCCGTGCCGCTTGGACAACTTCTTTCCATCCGTCCCCAGGATCATCGGGACGTGGGCGAAAACCGGCTCCGGCAGCCCGAGGGCGCGATACAGCAGCACCTGCTTCGGAGTGTTCGAGAGATGGTCGTCTCCCCTCAGAACGTGGGTGATCCGCATGTCCGCGTCGTCGGACACGACGGCGAGATTGTACACGGGCGTCCCGTCGCCTCGAAGGATGACGAGGTCGTCGATGTCGTCGTTTCCGAAGCGCATCTCCCCATGGACCAGGTCGTGAAACACGGTTTCACCATCGGGCACCCGAAAGCGCACGGCGAAGCGCTCACCGGCGGCTGCCCGCTGCTCCGCCTCTGCTTCGCCGAGGGCCTCCGCGTGCTCCCGCGCGACCCGGCTGGGGTGCATCCCACGCTCCTGGGCTTCCGCACGGACCGCCTCTCCGTCGGAGAAGTCGCGGTACGCCTTCCCCTCAGCGAGCAGGCGGAGGGCGTCGGCCCGGTGACGCTCTACGCCCTCGCTCTGGAAGAACGGCCCCTCGTCCCAGTCGAGGCCGAGCCAGCTCATCCCGTCGAGGATCGCCTGCGTGTGTTCTGCGCTGGAGCGTTCTCGATCGGTGTCCTCGATCCTGAGAACGAAGACTCCATTGGCTTTGCGAGCCAACAGCCAATTGAAGATCGCCGTCCGGGCTCCTCCGACGTGGAGGTATCCGGTGGGCGACGGGGCGAAGCGGAGTCGCATCGTCAAGAGTCGAGCCTTTCTGTCAGGAGGGTTCGTACAGTCTGCGGATCAGCGGCGCCGCGGGTGGCCTTCATGACCTCGCCGACGAACAGCCCGACGAGCTGCTTCTTGCCGGCGCGATACTCCGCCACCTTCTCCGGCCACGACGCCAGGACCTCATCGACGACGACGGCCAACGCACCCGCGTCCGAGACAGCGGTGAGCCCCAGGGCCTGGATCACATCCGCAGGCTCCCCGCCCTTCTCCGCCATGTGCGCGAGGACGTCCTTCGCGGCCCGGCGAGAGACCGTGCCCTCATCCACAAGGCGTACGAGACGGCCCAGGGCCGCCCCGTCGAAAGGCAGCTGCTCGATAGTCCGTCCCCCGAGAATGCCACGCACGTCGGTAACGACCCATGCCGCTACAGTCCCCGCCTCGCCGTGCTCCGCGAGTGCCGCTTCGAAGAAATCACCCGCCTCCACGCTCCCGCTGAGGAGGTCGGCGTGTTCTTCGGGCACGCCCAGCTCCGAACGGTAGCGTTCGAAGCGGGCCGCGAGTGCCGGCGTCTCCTCTCTTGCACGGGATCGGACGTCACTGACCTGCGGTCGGGATCCCGGTTTCGGCCCCTTGGCCGCCCGAGCCTTCCGGGAAGAACCACCACCATCTCCCGGTGGGGCCGATCGAGGCTCTGAAGAAGTCGTTCGATAGCCGCTCTTGAGTCCGACGATCCGATTGAAGACCAGCTCTCTGCCCCCACCGTCGACCGGATCCCTCCAGAAGTAGCCTGTGCGCTCGAACTGATACCGAGTCTCACGGTCGTCTCCCCTCACCGAGGGTTCGATCTTCGCCCCCTCGATCACCGTCACCGACTCGGGACGCACCCGAGCCAGCAGGCGTGCGGCCGGGTCATCATCCATGCCCTCGACAGAGTCCTCGTCGCGCAACAGCGGCGTGAAGATGCGGACCTCGGCGTCGAGTGCCTCCTCGGCCGCGACCCAGTGGATCGTACCCTTCACCTTGCGACCGTCCGGCCTGGCACCGCTGCGTGTATCCGGATCGTACGTGCAGCGTAGCTCGACGACCCGACCGTTGTCGTCCTTCACGACCTCGTCACAGCGTACGACGTACGCATACCGCAGTCGCACCTC
>JBDGVS010000272.1:0-5764 GCA_039585535.1 Gemmatimonadota bacterium
GGGGTTCGAGTCCCCCCTTTCGCATTTCGCACCCCAGATCCTTCGGTACCCCTGCGTGTTCGTATGAATCTCGACGCATCCAATCTGCAGATCTCCCTCAAAGAGGGTGAGCGCTGGCGTCGTCACATGAGTGTGACGATTCCCGCCGCCATCGTGCAGGAAGAAGAACGACAAGCCGCCCGTCAGCTCGCCTCGCGTGCCAACCTCAAGGGCTTCCGCAAAGGACGCGTGCCCAGCAAGGTGATCGAGTCACGATTCTCCGGTGCGCTGCGGCAAGAAACGCTCGACAAGCTGATCGGGGCCGCGTACCGCGAAGCCCTGCAGGCGAACGAGCTGCGCCCCATCAGTGAGGGCGAACTCGAAGACTTCACGTACGAGCCCGAGGCGGACCTCACGTTTGCCATCGCCTTCGACGTGGAACCCGTCTTCGAGATCGAAACGCTCGGGGGTTTCGTGGTCGAGCGACCGACCCAGCCGATTGACGACGAGCAGATCCAGGCGGTCCTGAGTCGGATTCAGGAGCAAAACGGCGTCTGGCAGCCGGCTGAGGAAGGCGTGCCGGAAGAAAAGAACCTGGTTTCGGTCAAGATCGTGCGCCTCGAAGACGGCGAACCCGTCGACGACGGACGAGACTACGAGCTCGTCGTCGGTCAGGGGGATGCGATCCCGGACATCGATACGGCGATCCGTACCCTGGAGCCTGGAGCGTCGGGTGACTTCGACATCACCTTCCCCGACGACTTTGCCGATGAGGCCCGTCGTGGTGAGAGCGAGCGCATTCAGATCACGTTGATCTCGCGCCGAGTCCTCGACGTTCCTGAGCTGGACGACGAACTGGCGAAGCAGGTCGGTGACTTCGAGACCTTTGCGGAGCTGGAGGCGAAGGTGCGCGAGGACATGGAGAAGGAGGCGGCGCAGCAGTCGGATCAGGTCGTGCGGGGCCGACTCCTCGATTTCATCGTCGAGGCCAACCCCTTCGATGTGCCGGCTTCGATGATCGGTCGCTATGCGGACAGCATCATCGGCGACACGAAAGAGATTCCGGAAGATCGGCTGGCTGAATTCCGGGAGCAGATCCGCCCGGAAGCAGAACGTGCCGTGAAGCGCATCTTGATGATCGAGCGAATCGCCGAAGTTCACGGCCTCGCTGCCGATGACGACGCGCTCGACGCCCGAATTGAAGAAATCGCTCAGGCGAACAACACCGACGCCGCAAAGGTGTACGCGGAGTTCCAGAAGGCCGGCCGCCTCGAGTCGATGGAGCGAGAGCTCACCGAAAAGGCCGTCTTCGACTTCCTCGTCGAGCAATCCGAGATCACCGACGCCCCCTCCGACTGAGGGGTCGAAAAGGAACCACATGGCCATCTATCCGCCGTACGTCATCGAGCGCACCAGCCGGGGTGAGCGCAGCTACGACATTTTTTCCCGGCTGCTCATGGACCGGATCGTCTTCCTCGGCGCTCCGATCGACGACAACGTCGCGAACATCATCCTCGCCCAGCTCCTCTTCCTCGATGCCGAGGACCCGGAGCGCGACATCTTCATGTACATCAACTCGCCGGGCGGCTCCGTCTACGCCGGTATGGCGATCTATGACACGATGCAGCACCTGCGCGCACCGGTCTCGACATTCTGTGTTGGGATGGCCGCGTCGATGGGCGCTCTGCTCCTGACATCGAGATCGCCGCTGCAGAAATCTTGCATATCAGGGAGCGACTCAACGGTATTATGGCCAAGCATACCGGCCAGACCGTGGAGAAGATCGCCGATGATGTCGATCGCGACCGCTTCATGAGCCCCGAAGCGGCCGTCGAGTACGGTCTGATCGACCGTGTGCTCGAAGGCCCCGTACAGTTGACGGAAGGAAGACCGGCAGACTCGGACAACCCCGAGTAAGACCGGAACTCAGGAGTCGGACATGACGGACAAACACCTCCGCTGCAGCTTCTGCGGGAAGTCCAAGGAAAGCGTAAAGAAGTTCATTTCCGGACCGAACGTGTACATCTGCAATGAGTGCATCTCGCTATGCAATGAGATCCTGGCAGAGGAAGAAGAGCGGGAAGCGCAGGAACAGACGGTCCCCTCTCCGACCCCCGAGGAGATCAAGTCGATCCTCGACGAGTATGTGATCGGGCAGGAGGTTGCGAAGAAGGCCCTCGCAGTCTCGGTGTACAACCACTACAAGCGCGTGGGACACCAGGGCGTTCTCGACGACGTCGAGATCGACAAGGCCAACATCCTGCTCATCGGGCCTACCGGTGTCGGGAAGACGCTTCTGGCGCAGACGCTGGCCCGGACGCTGCACGTTCCCTTCACGATCGCGGACGCGACGACGCTGACCGAGGCCGGATACGTCGGTGAGGACGTGGAAAACATCCTCGTCCGGCTGCTGCAGGCCGCAGACTTCAATGTGGCCGAATGCGAGCGCGGAATCGTGTACATCGACGAGATGGACAAGATCGCGCGGAAGTCGGAGAACCCTTCCATCACCCGTGATGTTTCGGGAGAAGGCGTCCAGCAGGCGCTACTCAAGATCCTCGAGGGCACGGTCGCGAGTGTACCGCCGCAGGGTGGCCGGAAGCATCCGCAGCAGGAATACATCCAGATCAACACCAAGAACATTCTCTTCATTTGCGGAGGAGCGTTCGACGGGATGGAACAGATCATCGAGGCCCGGATCGGTAGGAAGACGATCGGCTTCGCTGATGCCGAGGCCGGTCAGCGCCAGGACACCGACTTCGAGGGCGGGCTGATGCAGTACGTTGAGCCCGAAGACCTGCAGCGCTACGGGTTGATCCCGGAGATCGTGGGACGGCTACCCGTGAGTGTGCATCTGGACGAGCTGGATGAAGGTGCCCTCATGAAGATTCTCCAAGAGCCGAAGAACGCGCTCGTGAAGCAGTACCAGAAGATGTTCGAACTGGAGGGGATCGGGCTGACGTTCGACCCGGCGGCCATCGCTTCGATCGCGCGAAAGACCCTCGAGCGGAACACCGGGGCACGAGGGCTGCGCTCGATCATCGAGAACACGATGCGTGACATCATGTTCGAGATCCCATCGCGCAACGACGTGCGGGAGGTCGTGATCACGAAGGAGTGCATCGACGACGACGTACCGCCCCTGCTCGTGCTTCATCCGGAGGAGCGCGCGCTGGAGGCTTGAGCACCGACATTCGTGTCGTCCAGCCGACAAACACGCCCCCGGTGACCACGTCACCGGGGGCGTTCCCTTTTGTCCCCGGCACGGACGGCGTACGATACGCAGTCACCACGCGCGGAGATGTTGAATTCCGTTCGTAGGTTCACCGCACCGGGGCGCCATGGCTACGCTGAGCCGGGTCGAGGACCAGGTCGAGGTACCGGATCGTCTACCCGTGGTCGCGCTGCGCGACCTCGTGTTCTTCCCGTATGTCGTACTGCCCATACTCGTGGGTCGCCGACGGTCCGTCGCCGCACTCGAGGAAGCACATGAGTCGAACGACCTCGTACTGCTCGTGGCGCAGAAAGACCCGGGAATCGACGACCCGACAGCGCAGGACCTTTTCCGGATCGGGACGATCGCACGCGTCGTCCAGGTCACACGACTGCCGGACGGAACCTCACGTGTCGTCCTCGAAGGGATCGGACGCGGGCGAATCAAACGACTGACAACGACCACGGAGGCGCTGCGCGCCAGTGTGGAGCTGTTCTCCGGGCGCGAGACAGATCTGCCCGACGCCGAGGTGGACAGCGGAGAACTCGCTGCGACAGATCAGACGCGTGAGCGTGTGCGGCGGCTCTACGCAGAGTACGCTCGCTTGCACGATCGCATCCCCGAGGAGCTGTCCGGGATGCTCTCGGCGAATGGGGACCGGCTTCGCTTCGCGCACCTGGTGGCGGGCCATCTCATTCTCCCGTCCATGGAGAAGCAAGAGGTCCTCGAAGCTGAGACGTGTGGCGAACAGCTGGAGCTTCTCCGCGAGATGCTCGTGCGGGAGATCGAGATCCTCCGGATCGAACGGAAGCTGGACCGACAGATCCAGCTGCAGCTCGGTGGCAAGGACAGCCCCTTCGATCTGAGTCCGGGGAACGTACTGTCAGGCGGAGGTGCTCCGCGCCGCGAAGAGCCCGAAGAGTGGGAGGAGTTGGCGGACCTCATCGAGCAGCGAGATCTGCCGCCGGCGGCCAAGACACGAGCCGAGAAGGAGCTGAACCGCCTCCGGAAGCTGAATCCTGTAGCCCCGGAAGCCGCTGTCATCCGAACCCACCTGGACTGGCTCGTGTCGTTGCCCTGGTCCGCTCGATCCGATGACAATCTGGACGTGGCGCACGCGGCCGAGATTCTCGAGGCTGAGCATTTTGGTCTGGGCGAGGTCAAAGAGCGCGTTCTCGATCACGTTGCCGTGCTGTCTCTGGTCGGAGAGATGCGCGGCCCGATCCTCTGCCTGGTAGGCCCTCCCGGGGTCGGTAAGACTTCGCTCGGCCGGAGTATCGCCAACGCACTCGGTCGCGAATTCGTCCGCGTGAGTCTGGGTGGGGTGCGAGACGAGGCTGAGATCCGGGGTCACCGACGCACGTACGTGGGGGCTCTGCCGGGCCGAGTGATTCAGGGAATGCGACGGAGCGGCACACGAAATCCGGTCTTTCTCCTCGACGAGATCGACAAACTGGCGAGGGATTTCCACGGCGATCCCGGCGCGGCTCTTCTGGAGGTCCTCGACCCTGAGCAGAACCGCACCTTCACCGATCACTATCTCGAGATCGATTACGATCTCTCGGACGTGCTCTTCGTGGCGACGGCGAATACTCTCCAGGGCGTTCCGGAACCGCTCCGCGATCGCATGGAAGTCATCCGGCTGCCGGGCTACCTGGATACGGAAAAACGGGAGATCGCGGAGCGTTTTCTTTGGCCGCGACAAATCGAACAGCACGGTCTGGAGCCGGGGTCCATCTCGCTCGCACCGGGCGCACTGCACGAGATCATCGAGAAGTACACGCGCGAGGCTGGGGTCCGGGAACTCAATCGTCGACTCTCACGCGTCGCTCGCAAGCTCGCACGTGGTGTTGCCGATGGTACCGTTGTCGGGCCCGTAATCGAGACCTCCGCTCTCAAAGAGCTCCTCGGTCCGATCACCTACCAGCCCCCTGAGCGCGACGAGGACAGCGAGCGTATAGGGATCGCGAACGGGCTCGCCTGGACCGCGGCCGGCGGGGAAGTCATGGATGTGGAGGTCGCCGTCGTCCCGGGGCAAGGAAATCTGCGCCTCACCGGAACCCTCGGCGACGTCATGAAAGAGTCCGCACAGGCCGCCGTGACATACGCGAGATCCCGGTCCCGCCAGCTCGGACTGGATCCACATTTTCACGAGAAGATCGACGTCCACATCCACATCCCCGAGGGTGCGACCCCTAAAGACGGACCCTCGGCCGGAATCACGATCGCGGTGGCGCTGATATCGGCACTCACCGATACGCCGACCCGTGCGGATGTGGCGATGACGGGCGAAGTCACCCTCCGAGGTCGAGTGATCGCCGTGGGCGGGGTGAAAGAGAAGGCCGTAGCAGCACTGCGGGGAGGTATGACCCATGTGGTTCTCCCCGCGGCCAACGCAAATGATCTCGAGACCCTGCCGACCGAGGTGCTGGAGCAGTTGACCTTCGACCTGGTTCGCTCGATGGACGAGGTCATGGACGCGGTCCTGGCGCGGCGCGAGTCCATCGCGACCACGACGTCGGGCTCCGACCTCGGAATCGCGATCTCTCCCGGATGATAATCCACAGTGTC
>JBDGVS010000273.1:0-7009 GCA_039585535.1 Gemmatimonadota bacterium
CGATCGAGTTCGTGGTCGGCGTCGATGCGCTGGCGATCTTTCTTCACCCAGACAATCCGATCGACGAGTTCACACTCGCGCAGCTCGCCGCGATCTACGCCGAAGGCGGCACGGTGGACAGCTGGAGCGATATGGGTGTCACCGTGCCGGGTTGCTCCAGCGGTGAGGTCGTGCGGGTCAGTCGGCAGAACAACTCCGGCACGTACGCCTACTTCCAGGAAGCCGTGCTCGGCGAGTCGGAGTTCAAGCTCGGCTCTCGTGACATGCACGGTTCGAAGGACGTGGTCGATCTGGTCGAGAACACCCCGTGCGCGATCGGCTACAGCGGCCTGGCCTACGCCACGGATCACGTGAAGATGCCCTGCGTCATTTCCGCGACCGATGCGTGTGTCGCCCCCGCCGTAGACACCGCGATCGATGGGTCCTACCCTATCGCGCGCCCGCTCTTCATGTACACCGCGGGGCAGCCCGTGGGCGCTGTGAAAGAGTACATGGACTGGATCATGAGTGATGTGGGACAGTGCATCGTGCTCGAGAAGGGTTATGCGCCGGTCAAGCCAGTGACGTGCGCGTGAATTCGAGGCTGATCAGACTCTCTTAGGCGAGGTGACGTGACGTGGAGGTCTCCACAAACGCGCGGTACGAGGAACGGATGCAAGCGGATCTCGTCGAGATTCGTGACAAGGTGGGCGGCGTTGCCGAGCTGATCGAGAGTCAGGTCGGCGACGCGGTCCATGCACTCCTCGAGGACGATCGGGATCTGGCGAACGATGTGGTGCTCGGGGATCGCCGAGTAAATCGGAAGATCCGAGAGATCGATCGTCTGGCTCATGCGTTCATCGTTCGGCATGCGCCGAGCGCGGGTCATCTGCGCTATGTGTCGGCAGTGCTTCGTCTCGATGTCGCTCTCGAGCGGATCGGCGACTACGCCAGCACGATCGGCAGAGAGGTAGTTCAGATCTCAGCCAGCCCGCCCGCCCGGGTGGTTCGCGACGTCGAGCTGATTAGTCACCAGGCTCGGCGCACATTGCATCAGGCGCTCGTGGCCTTCCAGGAAGCAGATGTCGAGTTGGCCAACGAGACGTACGGGATGGCGGGTCAGACCGACTCGACCCTCGAGAAGATGTTCGAGGAGTTGATCGAAGTAGGGGAGAATCGGGAGGTCCCGCTCCGTGATGCGTTCGCGCTCCTGCGGATCATGAATCTTCTGAAGCGCGTGGCCGAGCAGGCGGAAAACGTCTGTGAGCAGGTCCTCTTCGCGGCAGCAGGTGAGACCAAGGACCCCAAGACATTCCGGATCCTCTTTCTGGACGAGCGTAACGACCGGGTGTCCCAGATGGCGGAGGCCTACGCACAGAAAGCATTCCCGGAGAGCGGCGCGTACGCCAGCGCGGGCTGGGATCCGGTTGAGGCGCTCGAGCCCGGACTGGTGGAGTTCATGGATCAGCGCGGCGTCGACATGACGGACAAGGCGCCGACCGCGCTGAGCCCGATCCACGAGGAACCGCGGCACTGGCATATCGTGGTCGGACTACACAAAGACGCACGACACCACATCCCGATTCTGCCCTTTCGCACACTCTTTCTCGACTGGACGCCGGCCGTGGACGCGGCCGGCCTGACGGGAGATGTGACGGACGAGCAGATGGAGGAAGTGTTCAAGAGCATCAAGCTTCGGGTGCGGGATCTGATGCTGACGCTTCGGGGCCCCGATGCCAGCTGACATCTCTGCGGACGCTCGGGCACGAGGCGCCCGGCATCTCGACCTCGATCATCGGGGGCGTGACTGGTACGTGGACCGGATGGTCTCCGTGCTCGTCTTCGGTGGAGGGATCTCGGCGATCCTCTTCATCATCGGGATCTTCGTATTCATCACCCGCGAGGGCGTCGGCTTCATCTTCTCGACGATGGATGTCCGCGAATTCTTCGGCTCGCAGGCGTGGCGTCCGACGTCGGAACGAAACCCGACGTACGGCATCCTGGCACTGATGGCGGGAACAGCCAGTGTGACGGGGCTCGCGATGCTCGTTTCGGTCCCGTTCTCTCTCGGCGCGGCGATCTTCATCTCCGAGTTCGCGACGGGGAAGCTGCGAGAGACTCTGAAGGTGCTGGTCGAGATGCTCGCCGCGATCCCGTCGGTGGTATGGGGATTCATCGGACTCTCGATCATGAACCCCCTGATCATCGACATCTTCGATGTGCCGGTGGGTCTGAATGCACTCAACGCGGGCATCATCCTCGGTCTGATGGCAGCGCCCATCATGACGACGATCGCGGAGGACGCGTTGAAAGCCGTGCCCGACACCTACAGGGAGGCCGCGGAGGCGATGGGTGCGACCCGCTGGCAGGTGATCTTCAAGGTCGTGATTCCGGCGTCGAAGAACGGACTCATGGCCGCGATTTTGCTGGGTGTGGGACGGGGCTTCGGTGAGACGATGGCCGTGCTGATGGCGAGTGGCCATTCGATCAACATTCCGACCAGTCCGTTTGATTCCGTGCGGGCCCTCACGGCTACGATTGCCGCGGAGCTCGGCGACACCGCGGTCGGCTCGGATCACTACCAGGTCCTGTTCACGCTCGGCATTCTGCTCTTTGCCGTGACATTCGTGATCAACCTCACTGCGGACCTCGTCGTCCGAGGGGTGAGGAGAGGATGACCATGTTCGCCTCGACCGAACTCGACGAACGGAACCGTCGCGTCGAGTGGCTGTTCCGGACGCTCTTCCTCATGATGACGCTCATCCTCATCGTGCCGGTGGCGCTCATCCTGGGAGTCCTGATCTACAAGGGCTCACCGGTGATCTCGTGGGAGTTTCTCACCACGATCCCGCGCGACGGGATGACTGCGGGCGGGATCATGCCGGCATTCGTCGGCACGATCTGGATCGTCACTGTGGCGTTGATCGCATCCGTTCCGGTGGGAATCGCTTCCGCGATCTATCTGTCTGAATATGCGCCCGACAACTGGCTGACCCGGGTCATCAACCTGGCCATCATCAACCTCGCAGGGGTCCCGTCGATCGTGCACGCGCTCTTCGGCCTGGGGGCCTTCGTGACCTTCGCCGGCTTCGGCACGAGCATTCTGGCGGCCAGCCTCACGCTGGCGGTCATGACGCTCCCGGTCGTCATCGTCTCGACCCGCGAGTCGCTGCAGGCCGTTCCGTACGCCTTCCGGGAGGCGTGCTGGAACATGGGCGCCACACGGTGGCAGACCATCCGACGGATCGTGCTTCCGAACTCCGTGAGCGGCATCCTGACCGGAGTCATCCTCGAGGTATCGCGCACGGCCGGCGAGACCGCACCGATCATGTTCACGGGCGCGGCGTTCTTCCTGCCCTTCCTGCCGCAGAGCGTCTTCGATCAGACGATGGCGATGTCGCTGCACCTCTTCGTAATCTCGACACAGGTTCCCGGTGTGGACGAGGCGCTGCCGTACGGTGTGGCACTGGTGTTGATCGGCATGGTCCTCGTGATGAATGCGACCTCTATCGCCTTCCGGGTCTACCTCAGGGGCAAGAAGAAGTGGTAGATCACCCGGCGGGAGATGCGCAGGCGAAGGTGTCGGTGAGGAACCTCACCGTCTCGTACGGCGAGGAGGCCGTTCTTCGGGACGTCAGCCTCGACATCCGGGAAGGGGAGATCTTCGGCATCATCGGACCGGCCAACAGCGGCAAGACGACGTTCTTGCGAGCGCTCAACCGGATGGAGGAGTTCGATCCGGCGATGAAGGTCGAGGGGACGATCCTTCTCAACGGTCGGGATACCTCCCAGGTGCGCAACGTGTACGCATTGCGACGGCGGATCGGAGTGGTCTTCCCGCTCCCGGTGGGACTCCCGCTCAGCATCTACGAGAACGTGGCGTTCTCCCCACGACTGGCCGGAATCAAGAAGCGGGCGGAACTCGACGAGATCGTCGAACGATGCCTGCGAAGGGCCGCACTGTGGGACGAGGTCAAAGAGCGCTTGAACGCGCTTGGAAGTCTCCTCTCCGGTGGGCAGCAGCAGCGCCTGACCATCGCCCGGGCGCTTTCCCAGGAGCCGGAGCTGCTTCTCCTCGATGAATTTTCGATCGCCGTGGATCCGGTTACGACGATGCGAATCGAGGACGTGCTCAAGGAGTTGAAGGAAGAGGTGACGATCGTTCTGGTGACGAATCTGGTGCAGCAAGCTCGTCGACTCGCGGATTGGAAGTGGGCGAAACCGAGGACTTCTTTACCGGACCCGTCGTCGATCAGCGGACCCGTGACTATGTGGAGGGCCGGTTTGGCTGAGTCGCCTTCGACCGCAATCGAGACCCGGGACCTGAGCCTGTGGTACGGCACGTTCCAGGCCTTGTTCGAGGTCAATATCAAGGTCAAACAGGGGATGATCACGTCGATGATCGGGCCTTCGGGGTGTGGCAAATCCACCCTTTTGCGCACGATCAACCGTGTCAACGAACGCCTCGGACCGTACGTCCGTACGTCGGGTGCCGTGGACGTGCTTGGACACGATGTCTTCGGCGAGGACGTCGAGCTGGCCCGGCTTCGCAAAGAGGTCGGTATGGTCTTCCAGCGGCCGAATCCTCTCCCGCTGTCCGTACGCGACAACGTTCTCTTCAGTCATCGTCTGCATCGGGGCGCGGAGCGCACCTCGAAGGCGGATGAGGATGTGATCATGGAGGACGCGCTTCGCCAGGTGTTGCTCTGGGACGACGTGAAAGACAGCCTGAACCGCAAAGCCACGCTCCTCTCTCTCGAGGAGCAGCAGAAGCTTTGCATCGCACGTCTTCTGCCGGTGAAGCCGTCGGTACTTTTGATGGACGAGCCCACCTCCGCGCTCGATCCCAAGGCCACCGAAGCGCTCGAGGCCCTCATATGGGGGCTCCGGGGCTCGTATACGATCCTGATCGTGACGCACAACATGGCTCAGGCGCGGCGTGCGAGTGAGGAGTGTGCGTTCATGCTGCTCGGCAAGATGATGGAGGCCGGACCGACTGCGGACCTCTTCCTCGCGCCGAAGCTTTCCGAGACGGCCGACTACATCGAAGGCCGGTACGGCTGACCCGAGGAGCGGGGCAGGGAACGCCCGCATGGCGCGTCTCGGTTCGCGAACGTATCTAGCGTCGACGGGTCCATCCGAAACCGGGACCACCGAGATCGAGAACCGACGACGCTCCCTGCCGACATGGCTCGACGGGCTGGTTCTGCTCGCGATCGCGGGAGGGATGACCGCCCTGACGTGGCGAGGGTGGGCCGACCCGTTCGTCGACTTCGGGCGAGAGTCCTACGTACCGTGGCGTCTATCCGAAGGGGCGCGCCTGTACACGGACATCGCGTGGTTCAACGGTCCGCTGTCGCAGCACTTGAACGCGGTCTGGTTTCGGATTCTCGGTCCTGGCATGACCACCCTGTACCTGGCGAATGCCCTCGTGCTCGGGGCAATGGTCGTGCTTTTGCGAGGGCTCATCGACGAGATCGCCGGACGGGGCGCCGCACTCCTGGCGGCGGTTCTGTTCCTCCTGGTCTTCGCCTTCGGGCAGTACGTCGGTATCGCCAACTACAACTGGGTGGCTCCGTACGCCCACGAGCTCACGCACGGTGTCGCGCTCGCTGTGGCGAGCGTGGCCGCGTTGTCGAAGTGGCGTCGCGACCGCGATCCGCAGCTGCTGGCACTCGGGGGCTTCCTGTTGGGACTGTGCTTTCTGACCAAGGTCGAGACATTCCTTGCCGGCGCGGTGGGAAGCGCCGTGCTACTGACCCCTCTGGTGCGTGCTTCAGAGGGACGAGCCCGTGCGACATGGGCCGTCGCCTTTTTTGCACCGATTCTTGGCTCTCTGTTGGGAGTGGGCCTGCTGCCGACACTCGGCGCCTGGCCCTCGGTGTTGGCCGGGGAGGTCGCGGAACTCCCGTTCTACCGGGCGGGAATGGGACTCGACGAGCCGCGACTGCGCATGGAAGAGACCGGTGCCTGGGCCGTGATATGGGCCATCGGGCTCGTGATTCCCGTATCTGCAGCCTGGCTCGCTCGGGAGACGCGCTCGCGGGTGGCGCTGCCACTCACGGTGGCCGTCTCTCTCGTGGTACTTCTCGGCGCCGGCGACCGGATTCCATGGATGGAGTCGCTCCGTCCACTCCAGCTCTTCGTGTTCCTGGTAGTGCTCGCGCTCGGTGCCGCGCGTTTGCGCGGTCGTGGGCCCGACGGTGCGCCGATCGAATCTGACGCCGGCCGGCATGCCGTTCAGACGGCGCTGGCGCTCGGACTGCTGTCCCTGGTGCTGCTGCTCAAGATGCTCTTGAACGTGCGCTCGGGTCACTACGGCTTCGCACTCGCGGCCCCGGCCGCCGCGTTCAGCGTCGCTGCGCTTTGGCGCTGGTTGCCTGCGGTCGTGGATCGGGCCGGTATGCGCGGGGATGTGGTGCGCGGTGCGGTCCTCGCGCTGCTCTCGCTCTTCTGTTTCGCGCACGTTCGGACGACGAGCTCGTGGATGGAGCGAAAGACCGAAATGGTCGGAGCCGGGTCCGACGCCTTTCGCTCGGACCTGCGCGGCGCGTTCGTCCAACTCGCGGTCGATCACGTACGTGAGGCTGGGTACCGCTCGGTCGCCGTACTCCCCGAAGGGGTAATGATCAATTACCTCGCTCGGGTGCCGAATCCGACCCCCTACCTCAACTTCATGCCGCCCGAGGAGATTCTCTTCGGCGACGCTGCGTGGGAGGCTGCGTTCCGCGCCGCGCCGCCCGACGCCATCGTGATCGTGCCCAAGGATACGGCCGAGTTCGGGCGTGGCGCGCTCGGTATCGGATACGGGACGCGACTCACCGAGTGGATCGGGTCGGAGTACGTGCCTTTGACCTCGCTGAGGATCGACGGAGTGAACTTCGAGATCCGCCTGCTCGTGCGCAGGAGTCGCCCTACGTAAATCTACCCCTCGGCACACCGTATTCAGCCGAATTGCCGTCATGGCTCGGGTTTTCGAGCATTGAGCGCTGAGATCGTACCCCTCGCTCCTCTGTCAGACCCGAAGGTA
>JBDGVS010000274.1:0-10385 GCA_039585535.1 Gemmatimonadota bacterium
TCGAGTTTGAATCCGGACCCGCGGGACCGCGATTGGCGCCGTCCCCGCGACGGAGTCGATTTCGAACTGACGCTCCGCTGCATCCACGCCATCGGGGTGAACGAACGCCTCACTCTGCGCGTGCGTCCGGTGCCCGACTCCATGATCTTCTCGATCTCGTCGGTGCTCTGATTGTAGCGCCCGGGCATGCCGAGCCAGATACCGAGCCCGAGCCCGAATAGAGCAGTGAGAATGAGCGCGCCGGTCATGCGAGGCGCCCGCTCACTGCTGCTGGGTCAGCGTCTCCAGGACGAGAAGTCCGAGGCCGATCGAAAGAATGATCGCGACGGCGTTCGTGCCCACGGCGACCATGGCCACCACAGTCCAGAAGATGGCGTGTGTGAAGAGATATCCGCCGGGGACGAGATCGCGCATCGGTGCTGTACCGTTGAGTGCAGAAGATCGGACATCGAAATATGCCGGCCGGGGGGGTCCGTGTCACCCCTCGAGCCGCAGGAAGCTAAGCCTCGCCGTTGGCCTGATCGTAGCGCTGTCGGGCTTCCGCGAGGTAACCGGGCTCCAGGCGGAGGAGGTTACAGATCTTCCGCATGAGGTAGTCTTCCTTGCTGGCCAGGTCGCCATCCGAATACACCAGCCCCCACATGATCTCGGCGAGCACCATCTTCTGCCCCGTCGAGTAGTTCTCGGCGATCAGGTTTGTGAACTGCCACAAATCGACGGCCTCGTCGCGAGCCTGCTGCGCCAACTCGAGCAACTTTTCGGCTTCGGCCGCTCCCAGGCCGAACTGCCGTCGGACTGCCGACTCGAGATGCTGCCGCTCGTCATCCGTGAATTCCTCGTCCGCGTTCGCCAACTCCAGGAGGAGCGCACACGCGGCGAGTCGAATGTCTTTCGCGGCCTCACCCTTCGCCGTCTCCGGCGCCGGGCTCATCGAGGAGGAGAAGAAATTCTTGATCGCATGCAACATGGCAACGGCCTCGGACGTCAGAAGTCGATCGACTGGACTTTATGGATGCCCGCCCGCAACGGCAGGACGATGGCGAGTGCGGTCAGAATCGCCGCACCACTCACGCCCATCAAGAGCGGCGTCAGCCCAACCTCGGCCTGACCGACCGTGAGTCGGGCATTCAGGAACAGATACACCGGCCACGCCTCGAGGATGACGACTCCGGCCAGGTACGACACAGCGGCCATCATGAAGAGCAGTCCGCCGAACGAGGTCGGAATCTCGGCAACGTTCTCGGTATCGTAATTCGGATACAGGGCGCCGAAGCCGAGCGCGAGCGAGGTGAGTGCGAAGGTCACGCCAACCATCGTAACCGATGTCAGCACGAGGATGAACGGCGATGCTTCGAGCACGATGTTCGTGCCGATGATCAACGGGAGCGCGACCGCGAGAAGGGGTATCGTCCCGACCCAGTACTTCGACCAGAACACCGCGCGGACGTCCACAGGAGACGAGCGCAAAAGCCACATCATGCGCCCCTCGATCGAGATGGCCGGGAAGACGAAGCGGGCGGCGATCGCCGCCACCACGAAGCCTGCCAGGCCCAGGTTCAGGAACGACACGGCGTTGATCAGCAGGAACGAGACTTCCTCACCCGTATAGAGCGGCAGCACGGTGATGTTGTAGACGTACACCGTCACGAGGACACCCAACAAGATCAGCTGCGACCACTGGGTCGTGTCCCGGAAGAATACCCGGATCTCTTTGCCGACCAGCACCCGAGTGCTTGGCCGGCGACCCACCATCAGCCTGCCGAACAGCTGAGAGCGGGCACGACCTTCCTTCCGTTCCGCTCCCTCCTGTGCGCGCGTGAATCCCGCGTCGAAGTAGTGACGGTGGAGCCACGCTCCGAGAACGAAGAACATCGCTGCAGTAGACCAGAGGAAGGCGAACGAAAACCAGTCGAACCGACCATTGAGGAACGACATCAACGCCTCTGCCGCCCACTCGCTCGGGAGCCAGGCCGAGGTCGGCGTACGGAGCACCGCCACGAAGTCCACCAGACTGCTGAACTCCTCCGGACTCATGAGCCGCTCGGGCCTCAGGAAGCGGAAAAGCGCTACCACACCCGCCGCCGCGAAGAGTCCGATCAGTGCCAGCAGATCTCTGGTTCGGCGCGCCGGGAAGATGTTGACCAGAAGCAGCGTCACCGCGCTCCCGAAGACCGCTGGGATCACCAGGAACGGAATGAGCGTGGCGACCGCGAGCAGGATGTAGATCGGACCCGCCGCATAGACCGCTCCGTACGCGGCGAGCAGCGGAACCGCCAGGAGTGCCACCATCCAGGATGAATCCACGATCGTCTCGATCAGCCGGGCCGAATAGACGGTTTCCGACTCCACCGGAGCCGCGACGACGAACTCGAGATCCTCCGACAGGAAGAAGGTCGAGAGCGCCGTGATCACGTTCGAGAGCACGAGAATCATCAGGAACGTGACGAACGCGAGCCCGAGCAACTTTGCGGCGAGCAGGTCCCCGATTCCCTGCGTGCCCCGGAAATACAACAGCATCCGGAAAATCACCGCAAAGATGAGGGACCAGAAGAACAATCCGACAAAGCCCAGGAGGAGAGCCTTGAAGGTGCGCCCCTCGTCGGTGCGCGCGCGGTTCAACTTGGTGCGCAGCTTCGGCCGCAGCAGCCAGAAGAGCCCGGCTCGTGCGTGCGTGGCACCTGCGCTCACTTCTCGAGCGCCTCTTTGAGCGACTCGATGATATGCGAAGTTCGTCCATCGTACCGTGGGCGATGATCTCCCCGTGGTTGATGATGGCGATCCGATCACAAAGCGCTTCGGCGACCTCCAGCGTGTGCGTCGACAGGAACACCGTACCACCGTGCCCTGCGAAGGTGCGGAACAGGTCTTTGAGCAGCCGAGCCGACCGAGGGTCGAGGCCCACCATCGGCTCATCGACGACAATCAGCTCCGGCTGGTGAATCAGAGCAGAGCTGATCAGGACCTTCTGACGCATACCGTGCGAGTAGCTCTCGATCAGTTCGTCCTTCCACGGTGCGAGCTGAAAAAGCTCGAGAAGGCGGTCCGCCCGCGCTTCGACTTCCTCGCCCTCTCTGCCCCATAGCCCGGCAACGAAGCGAAGGAATTCACCGCCCGAGAGCTTGTCGTAGAGGTAAGGCCGGTCGGGGATATAACCCACGCGAGACTTGGCCTTTTCGGGTTCACGGAGCAGGTCGTCTCCCCCGACGAGCACCTGCCCGGAGGTGGGCCGCAGGACACCCGCCACCATCCGGATGGTCGTCGTTTTTCCGGCGCCGTTCGGACCGAGAAATCCGAAGATCTCCCCTCGGCGCACCGAGAGATCCAGCCCCTCTACGGCGACGAAGCTCCCGTACTGCTTCCGGGCCTGCCTCAGCTCGAGCATGAAGCCGTCCTGGGCCTCCCCCGGGGTCGGCGGGACCAGAACCTCGGCATCCGTGACTTCGGTGTCGCTCTCGCTCACTGCTCTTCCTCCGCGGCGATGTCGCCGAGAACCTCGATGTCCAGGTTGCCGATCAGTCGGACGATCTCGACCTGCTGAGCCAGCCCACCGATCACGAACCGAATGTGGGACGCGTCCGCCGGGTACTGCCCGAAGGTCGGATCAACCGCGACCCATTCGTCGAGCCAGACCTCGGGCCAGGCATGATAGAAGAACGCTCCGTTCACATACACGAGCCCGACCGCCGTCCGAGCGGGGAGGCCGAGCGCCCGAGCCATGGCGACGAAGAGCACCGTGTGCTCATTACAGTCGCCCTGTAGCGTCTCGAGCACTTGCACAGCGTTCGGGACCGAGAAGGTGATGCTCTTCTCGAGCATGTTGTAGACGGACATCGTCAGCTGACGGGCCACGACCTTGGGATCCTGAGCCCACTGCGTACGTCGAGCCGTGATCTCGCGTGCGCGTCGAACGATGCGCTCGTCGTCGCTCTGGATGAGCGGCTCGGGCTCCAGCGACTCACGAAGATCCATGAAGGCATAGGGAAGCCGGTAGCCGGGCTCTAGTCCACCCCACTCCTCTCGCCGGATGATCAACGTGTCGCCCCGAAGAGTCTGTCGGCCTCCGTCCAGCTGGAAGCCGGAAAGATCGACACCCGTCAATCGGAAGCGAAGTTCGTCGTGCTGTTCGACATCGGCGAAGTCGACGTTGCTCTGGACCGCAGTCGAGAGGATTACATCGTCGTCGATCGGGGACGAAGAAACGAGCCGCGCATCCTCCTGCCCCTGACGGGCCAGCTCGTACTCGGTCTTCGCCATGCTGAAGCCCAGCGCGCTGGACGCCCGCAGAATTCGACCGTCCTCGTCGACCCAGCTCTCGACCCGGATACCGCTGAACGTCTCGACGATTTTCCACGCCGGCACCGAATCTGTCCTGGCCGACGCCCACCGCCCCTGGTCGTTCAACGCGGCTGAGTCGGTCACGAAAAGGGTGTCATGCTCGACGACCTCCACTTCGACCGTACGCGTACTCAGACTCGTCGGATCGAAGACAGGGAGTCGTACCACCCGACCAACCTCCAGCCCCTCGCCCATCGCGACTCGAATCGGCACGACGTTCGACATGACGGGCGGCTCCGAGAGGCGAAAGCTCAAATTCTGCTCACTCCCCGCCGACACGATGCGTACCTGCAGTGTGGTGTCCGGGAGAAGCTCACCGCTCGCCTCGAACCGTCCGACCTCACTGTCGAGCGTGAACGAGAATGTCTCCATCACCAACGAAGCACTGAGCTTGACCCGCGTACGTGCGACGGCAAGGCCAGTCTGGCCCAGTGCTGGCAACTCCAGATTCATGAAGTCCTCGAGCTCGAACCCCCCATTGTCCGGCAGAGTATCGAGACGCGAAGTCGCCTGTCCGATGGTACGATCGCCCATCGTCAGGGAGTAGAAGTTGATGCCCGGCGCGAGCGACATGGCCGCCGCGTTGGCGAGGCGGGTCAGCTCCGGCTGGAAGTATTCGTCACGCGCTTTCCATCCGACCATCATGATCCAGATCAGGACGATCGTCGTCCCGAGGATCCGTTTGCGCATTCGGCTTCCTTGTTTGGAGTCTGGCTACGGGCTCGGGCTACCGAGCTTCCGATCCGGCGTCCTACCCCGCACTACCCGCCCAGGTCGGGGTTGACCAACCGAGTGAAGAGGTCCTCTTCGTACGATGTGCTCGCCACGATGGCGAGGTCCAGAGGCGGGCGACCTTCGTCGATATGATCCCGCAGGATTTCGATGAGTGCCATCGCCGAATCCTCGGGCTCCGCGATGCCCACACCCATCCCGAGCGGCGGCAGAGCAAGCGAGTCGACGCCGAGATCCGCGGCTCGGGCGAGGGCGTTTCGAAGAGCCCTTCGCACGGTAGCCTCTGTCTGCGGCTCATCCTCCGACATGACTACCGCATGGATGAGGAAGTCCGTCGTGAGTTCGCTCGAGGGCGTCATGACCGCGCCGCCGACCGGCAGGGATCCGAGTTTATCCAGACGCTCGTCGGTCGCGGTCCCGGCGGCGACGGCAAGGTCACGCGACGCCGCGCTCACCGGAGCCAGGTCCGAGCGGACGGGGCACACGATCGCCTCCACTTCCATCTCATGGAGCCGGCCGAGCACCACTCGAATCATGGCCGAGTGTCCTCAGCCTGAGCCTGGAGGTCCCGAGCCCGCCGATACATATCGGAGGCTTCCTCTCGACGGCTCTGTCGGTCGTACAGGTGACCCAGCGTGTAATGCGGCCGCGGATCTTCGGGAAGAAGGGCGGCCGCCTGCATCATGACTTCGACCGCCTCGTCATAGCGCCCCGCCCGATTCAGCGCCTCACCCCGATAGTAGAACGCCTGACCATTCTCGGGCTCGCGCTCACAAACGGCCCGTAGCTCCAACTCGGCCTGAGGATAGAGTCCTTTGCGAAACGAAAGCACGCCCGCAGCCAACCGGGCGGCAGAGTCGGACGGAGAGAGCTCGAGCGCTTTGCTCAGCGACGCCTCTGCGAGGTCGAGACGGGCCAGCGCGGTGAGCGCCGCCCCGTGGTTCGTGAGAACGCTGACATTCTCGGGGTCGATCTCGAGAGCACGCTCGAAGTGCTCGATCGCAAGCTCCCTCTGTCCGAGCTCGTCGAAGAGAACACCGAGGTTGTTGTGTGCCTTGAGATTCCCGGGGTCCTCCGCCACGAGCGCCCGATAGGCCACGATGGCCTCGGTAACCTGCCCCTTCTCCACGAGCTGCCTCGCCTCGCCGAGCTCAGCACTCGTCCACGTCCGAGCCGGGGTCTCCGCTTCGGCCGAAGCTGCAGTCGGCGTGCTCGACGCCAGGGCGTCTTCGGCAGCCACGTCGGCCCCGTCATCCACATCATCGGCTGCCGTCGTGTGGGCCTCGGAGCTGTGTACCTCCGGCGATGGGCCGGAATCCGCCTCCGCCTCGAACGCTTCCTCCGACTCGGCCTCGGGGGTAGAGGAGCCGACCTCTGGTAGCAGCTCTACCTGGGTCTCGTCCGTAACCGACTGGCGCTTCTTCTTCCCTTTGCCGCGTCGCTTCTTCTTCCGCTTCGGTCCCGGACTCTCTTCACTCATCGGTACCGCTCACCTCCTCGCGGATCCAGCTCACGTAGGGAGCGAATCCAGCGGACACGGGCACCGACAAGATCTCCGGTACATCATACGGATGGGCCTCGGCCAGGAAGGCCTCGAGGCGCGTGTAGATCGGGGCCGTACTCTTCATCAGGACGAGGACCTCATCATCTCGCTGGACCTCACCTTTCCATCGATAGAGCGATCGCACGCCCGGTAGAGCGATCGCACGCCCGGCACGATGTTCGCACACGCAATGAGTCCGGCGTCGAGCAACCGTTCCGCCAGTGATGTCGCCACATCGACAGTCGGCGCAGTCGTGAGCACGACGGTGACGTCCGACGGCGAAGCTCCGGAGAAGGGGTCACCCACTCGTATCGTCCGCGGCTTCCTCTGCATACAGTCCGTCGATCACATGATCGAGGCGCTCCCTCACTGCCCGCCGCTTCACCTTGAGCGTGGGCGTCAGCATCCCGTTCTCGAGAGTGAACTCCTCGTCGAGTAGAGCGACCTTCTTCGGGCGTTGATATGGAGCGAAATCGGACAGCAACCCGAAGAGTTCCTGCTCGACGTGGGCCACGACGCGCGGGTTTTCTCGCAACTCCCCCTGCGTCTGCCAGGTGATCCCCTCGTCGCGAGCCCAGTTCTCCAACGTTCCGAACGCTGGCACGACCAGGAGCACGCAATACCGGCGCCGGTCCCCGACCATGACGACCTGCTCCACCAGCGGATGAGTGGCAAGTCGATTCTCGATCGGCTGGGGCGCGATGTTCTTTCCGCCGGCCGTGACGATGAGATCCTTCTTGCGATCCGTGATCTTGAGGAAGCCGTCGTCGTCGATCTCGCCGATATCCCCCGTGGCGAACCAGCCCTCGTCATCGATGACTTCTGCCGTCGCCTCTGGGTTGTTGTAGTACCCCTTCATGATCTGTGGGCCCCGAGCGAGGATCTCCCCGTCGTCGGCGATCCGAACCTCCGTTCCTGGTAGCGGCTTCCCGACGGTACCGATCCGAAACTCCTCGGGCGTGACCACATTCAGAACAGGACTCGTCTCCGTCAGCCCGTACCCTTCCAGAATCGTGAGGCCGATGGAGTAGAAGAAACGGTTCAACGCGGGAGCGAGCGGCCCGCCGCCACTCACGAAGAACCGGAGTCGTCCTCCGACCGCGGTCTTCACCTTGGTGAACACGAGCTTGTCGGCGACCGAGTACTGAAGCGCGAGGATGCCCCTCGGCTCGCTGCCTGCCAGTCGCAAATCAGCCGCGCGATCTGCAACCGACACCGCCCAGTCGATCAGCTTCTTTTTCAGGCCGTGAGCCGCCATCACGCCGTTGTAGATCTTCTCGTAGATCCTCGGCACCGAGACGACGACGGTCGGCTCGATTCGCTTGAGGTCGACCATCAACGTGTCGAGTGACCGCGGATACCCGATCCTGCAGCCGACCCAGAAGAAGAGATAGTCGGCCATCCGCTGCAGAATGTGCGAGAGCGGCAGAAAGCTGATCGTGTTGTCGGCGCTCGAGATCGGTAGCGTACTCACCACACCCCTGACGTTCGACGCGATGTTGCCGTGGGTGAGCATGACGCCCTTCGGATTCCCCGTCGTCCCGGATGTGTAGAGGACGGTCGCGACATCGTCGGGCGTCGCCTCGAGGGCGCGCTGCCGAAAGGATTCCTCATCGAGGGCGGACGCCTCCCCCTGCTCGAGGAAATCCGACCAGGAGTGAAAGCCCGTCGCGCGCTCGAAGCAGACGATCTGCACCTCGTGGGAGCACTCGGCGGCAGCCTCGCGCGCCTTCTCCGCCTGTGCTTCAGAAGACGCGAAGACGAGCGCCGCACCGGAGTCGCGCAGGATATACCCGACCTGGGCCGCACTGAGTGTGGGGTAAATCGGCACACCGATCACGCCCGAACACAGGCAGGCGTAGTCGGCGATCGCCCATTCCGGCCGGTTCTCCGAAAGAATCGCCGCACGGTCGCCACGTTGGATTCCCAGGGCCGTGAGCCCACCGCTCGCCCGTCGCACCAACTCGAAGGCCTCATCGTACGAGATGCCGACCCGCCGCCCCTCGGGCTCGAAGCTCTCGAAGACCGTTTCGTTGCCGCCTCGCTCGACGCCCTCGAAGAAGAGAGTCGTGAGTGTCGACCCCGGTCCGCTCGCGTGATGCGAGGTGTCGCTCTTCCCGCTCAACGTCCCTCGCTCAGCTACGCTCGACCTGGATCTCGAAATCGATCTGAGGATCCAGAGTGTGCAGGACGGAACAATACTTGTCGCGAGACAACTCCACCGCTCGGACGACCTTGCTCTCGTCCTCTTCGGAGGGTCCAGAAACGTGGCAAACCAGCTTCACCGAGGTATAGCGCTTCGGCATCGCCTCGGCCCGGACCCCGATCGCATCGAAGGCCAGCGTGTCCACCGGAACCCTCGATTTCTCGAGGATCATGAGAATGTCGATCGCCATGCAGCCAGCGACCGAGAGGAGGAGCATCTCCATCGGCGAAGGTCCGATCTTGCCCGAACTGTCCACACCGACCTGAGCCCCTCCTTCTCGCCCTCCTCGGAACGCGAGTCCCTCTCCCGTCCACTCGAGTCGAACCTCACGAAGATCAGATGCCGTCATCGGTACCGGTGCCCAGGTTGCCATGGTGTCCGTGATGCTGCTGTTCTCGCAGCTGTGCCAACGTCCAACGTGCATGCTCGACATGCGCGCTTGCGTCCTCGTCGCGTGGTGCGTGCGCCAGGAAGGCCTCGAGGTGTGGAATCGACTCTCGAGGCGCATCGCTGCGGAGCAGAATGAACGCCAGGCCGTAGTGCGCGCCGGGCGCGTCGGGCGTCTTCTGCAAGACGTGCCGGTACGTCTTGGCCGCCTCTTCGGCCATGCCGATTCGTGTGTAGCAGATCGCAATCTGCTGCAGCACGACCGCATCTCCGGGGGATTCCTTCAGCGCCAGGCGAAACGATGTCAGCGCCTCGTGAAACTTGCCGGACCCGAGGAGATCGAGGCCCTCGGTGTAGTAGTCGACCGGCCGGGGCTCCTCATTGCCCAGGATCTTCTTCCAGAACGCCATGCGCGTGGGGTCTGAGGGGCTCAGGAGCCATCGGAGCGAGCCTCCGACAGGCTTCCCCAGGGTTGGGAGAAGGTAGACGGCTCGGGGGGCGGGGCGCAACGCTCAACCCCTTGTGGCAACGACCGTTCCGGCCTCCGCCGCAAGCACGGACAGACCGGCTTCCTTCAGTACGTCCGGGGCGTCGTCGTCCGCCTCGACCACCACCGTCCGACACTTCCCCGCAGTGACGCGCGCCGCTTCGAAGAGCATTGCCCGGCCGAGGCGTCCATCAACGACCACGCCTCGAAGCATTCCCGAGAAGAAGGGCAGGCTCGGCCAGGACACGACACGACTGACCCGAGGGTGCTCCGCCCACGAAGCCACATCGGCATCGACGACTACCGCGTCGAGGTCGGGGACCGCATCGACGAGGCACGCAGCATGCCGCGCCGGCCCCCCGACGAGGGCCACGGTGCCCGGGCCCCGTGGAATCCCGAGGAGGGCCGTGATTCGCTCGGCCTCTTCCGTGTCGACATCCGCGACAGGATCCGCACCCGCCAGCCCCACACCAAGCTCGCCACGAGGCGGGGCACGCAGGTCGGCGAACCCATCCCGCACCGAGAACGAGTCCCGACAGTTTGGGCAGCCGAGCGTACCCTCCAGCACGCGTCGCTCGACGAGTCGGTCCGCCAGCAGGATGAGTCCGAAGCCCGGCCCACAACGCGGGCAGGCAAGACGATCGGTGAGGAGAAGCTGCATGGCGAGGCCGCGTCAGCCTCTTTCGACCGACAGG
>JBDGVS010000275.1:0-4125 GCA_039585535.1 Gemmatimonadota bacterium
AGGCCGTCGAAGTCGACATCCGATCCGACACTAGCGGAAGGCGCTTCGGGAGCGACCTCCGTCGATGGCGTCGACGGCACGTGCGCCGGAGCAGCTTCCACCGGGGTCACATCCTCCCCGACGGTGCTGCCATCTTGCGGCTCCGATCGGCGGACCGACTCCGTGCGTGCTTCGGGCTCCGGCGTGGTCGGTGCCACGGTGTCCACCACCGGAGGCGTCGACTCGGACGGTGCCGTCGGTCCACCGGTCAGCATCCCTGAGGCCTCGTCCACAACCCGGCGTCGCGTCGAACCCCGACGTGGTCCGAGGCGGAAACCGAAGAGGCCTCGCTTCGGAGGCTCTACGTCTTCCACAGTGGGCTGAACCGGCTCTGCCGCAGGAGCAGACGAGACCGGTTCACGCTCAGCGCGACCCGATGATGCTTCACTCTGCGTCGAACCTTCCGAAGCGCCGGTGTCCGGATCTCGATCCAGGAGCGAGACCTCGACATTCCCAGCCTCGGAGCGCTGCGTGCGGACAACCCCGTCCTCCACCGCCTGCTCCAGGAATTTGCTGAACTTCACAAAGCCCAGTTCGGTCTCGTCGAAGCCGCGGCGGATCTCCAACATCTTCCGCTTCACATCTGAGTCACGC
Source organism: Gemmatimonadota bacterium (assembly GCA_039585535.1). Classification (GTDB taxonomy): domain Bacteria; phylum Gemmatimonadota; class Gemmatimonadetes; order Longimicrobiales; family Gaopeijiaceae; genus UBA2589. Next base: position 634 of record JBDGVS010000275.1, read on the forward strand.
ACGGGATCGCGACCGGCCTCACGAAGCATCGTAAGCGCCTGACGGAGCGTGCCATACGCCTCTTCGATCCCATTCCCCGACGCGCCTGCGTTCACCGACGTTTCGGTGCCAGAGTCCGCCTGCGACGCTGATTCGTCCCGACTTCCTTCGGACCTCGGACCACGGTCGCGCCCGCCGCGACGCCCGCCACGACCACGGTCGCGCCTCGGCCGTCCTTCGTCCCGAGACCGGGAGCGCCCACCGCCACCGCCGCCGCCTTTGAGACCTTCGATCTCGTACTGACCGTTCTCCATCTTCTGCAACTTGACCAGGCCCCTGGACGCGGCCTCCGCCATGAACTTGCTGAACTTGGAGAAGCCGATCGCGCCTTCATCGAAGGTCGGGTCGAGCTCCTGCATGACTTGCTTGAGGCGATCCGAGCGCATGACGTCACCACGCTGGACCATCTTCGCGACCGCGTCTCGCACGAGAACCCACGGATCGCTACCACCCTGGCCGAGTTCCGTCGTCTTCGTAAGGCCAGTCAGGCTCGTGTACGAGTAGTACTCATGGCAGTTTTGAACGAGGATGTCGGAGCTCGACTCCTGGATGCCGACGCCGATGACGTACTTCCCGTACTCCTTGAGCTTCAGGACGAGGCTCGAAAAGTCGGCGTCGCCCGTCAGCAGGATGTACGTCATGATCTCCGGACGGATGAAAATCAGCTCGAGCGCGTCGATCGCCATCCGGATGTCTGTCGCGTTCTTCTTGTTGCTCCCGTAAGCCGGCGCGTAGATCAGGTCGACCGACGCCTCCGACAGGGGCACGATGTACTGGGGATACCGTCGCCAATCGGCATAGGCGCGCTGGACGCTGACCTTACCTTTGATGACGTCGGTGTCGAGGAGGCTCTTGAGCTCCTTGGCCAGGTCACTTCGCATTCCCATCGTGACGTTGTCGAAGTCGATGAGAAGCGCGGCGTGGGGCACATCTTCTGACCCCGACATGCCGCTCGCCCCCTGATGAGGGGCGCGGGTGTACGGAACATTCATTGTTTGTCTCGCAGACTGAATTGTCGTGTCGCGAGACCTCCCCACCTCGACCGCGTCGCTGGATCACGGTGAAGGTCGGGGAAGCCTTGGGCGCATCCATCTTGGATGCGGCGTTCCCGTCAGGCCGAGTGCTCTTCCGCGTGAGCGGTACGAGCAAGCTCGACCCTGCGCACCTGTCCCGTGTCCGTACGAGGCAACACGTCCAGGAACCGAACGAGATCGGGGACCTTGTCGTCCGCGAGTGTTTCGCGACACCAGTCCACGACCTCCTGGCCCGTGACGATCGCTCCCTCGACGGGGACGACGCAGGCGCAGACAGCTTCACCGAGGAGCTCGTCGGCAACGCCGACAGCAGCGACCTCCTGTACCGCCGGATGAGACTCGATTCGAGCCTCGACTTCCCGGGGGTACACGTTGAAGCCAGAACGGATCATAACGTCCTTGGTACGGCCAACCAAATGAAGAAAGCCCTCTTCATCGACAAGACCGAGGTCACCGGTGCGGAAGAAACCCTCCGCATCGAAGGATTCCGCCGTCTGTTTTGGTTGCCGATAGTACCCCAGCATGACCCCCGGACCCTTCACGCGAATCTCACCGACACTCTCGACCGGAAGCTCGCCGGCCTCCTCCTGGGTGGCGTCGACGATGCGCACGGTCGTGCCCTCGAGGGGACGACCGACCGTGAAGCGTCTCTTCTCAGCGGAATCGTCGGGACGAGATGCACTCACGGTCGATGCGGTCTCGGTGAGCGAGTAGCCGGTGACCACCGGGACACCGAACGCCGCTGCCACGTCGTTCACCAGTTGGTCGCTCACCGGCGCCCCCGCGATGACCGCAAGTCGGAGTGAAGAGAGATCCCGCGGCTTCGTTCGCAACTCTTCGAGCTCGGTCACGAACAGTGTCGGGATTCCGAAGTGCACCGTGGCGCCATGGGCCTGGACCGCGCCCAGCGTCGCCGCCGCGTCCCCTTCGTCCTGAAGGACGATCGCTCCCCCTGCCATCAAGGCCCCCAGAAGTCCCGGGCCAAGACCATATACGTGGAAGAGCGCCGAGATCCCGACCACACGATCGGTCTCCATGAGGCCGATCGTCGCCGCAGTCCCCGCCGCGGCGCTCAGCACATTTCCATGACTGAGCTCGACGCCCTTGGGCTTTCCGCTCGTGCCGGACGTGTACAGCAGAGCGAAACAGGCGGACGCGTCGATCGGCGTGCCGGGGACGTCCCGGCCGGAACCCGCGGACAGCAGATCCTCGAATTGGAAGATCCGGTCATCGTACCAGAGGTCTTCTTCCCCTACCGTCACCAGATACTTCAACTCGGGGAGTTGAGGCATCATGTCTTCGAAGAGTTGCAGGAAGTCCGAGCCCCGATGCCGCTCGATGGTCACCGCAGCCACGGCTTCGGAGTGGCGCAGCATGTACTGAAGCTCGGGAATCGTGAGCCGCGGATTCAGCGGCACCACGACGGCACCGAGCTTCGCGGCGGCGAACATGGCCACGACGAACTCGGGACAGGCGGGAAGAACCAGAGCAAGCCGGTCTCCCTCAACGATCCCGAGATTGGCCATAGCCGCAGCCAGCGCATCGGATCGCGCATCCACCTCGGCGAAAGTGAGGGTCCCATTCCCATGCACCAGGTACGGCCGTGCGGGATCGGTCGCGACGCGCGCTGCAAGCGCCGACGCGATCGTGAGATCCTGTGCGCGCTCGATCAGCGCCATGGCACCTCCGGTAAAGCGGGGACTCACCGTAGTATAGGGAATCCGCCCGGTGCTTACGACCTCGCGTCGGGCCCGGGTACATCCCCGGACAGGACGACGTTCAGCGCCGCGCGGGCCATGGGAGCGGGGACCTCGTGTGTCCATCCGTCACCGGACCGGACTTGGCCCAGGCGGTCGAGTAGAACGTAGCGTGCGCGCCCTCCACGAACCTTCTTGTCCGTGTCCAGAAACGGCTCGACTTCCTCCGGTGAGAGCCCTGATTGCACCGAGCCGACCAGTTCCATGAGCAGCGATTGGAGCCGTTCCGCGGTGCCCGCCTCCGTCACCCCGAGCCGCTCACCCATCGCTGCCTCGGCCCGCATTCCGAGCGCGACAGAAGATCCGTGTCCGAGCCGATACTCCGCGGCCGCCTCGATTGCATGGCCCACCGTGTGACCGAAGTTGAGCACCTGCCGGTATCCGGATTCGAACTCGTCCTGATCGACGACTCCCGCCTTCAGCGCCACCGACCCGAGAACCAGCTCCGCGAAAGCACCGGGATCCCCCTCCAGGAGTCTTGGCACCTCGCGTTCGAGTGCCTCGAAGTGGCAGACGTCGAGAATGGCACCGTGTTTCGCCGCCTCCACGAGACCCTCCCCACGCTCAGCTCGTGGCAGTGTCGCAATCGTATCGACGTCGACGAGGACGACCGCAGGTCGATGAAAGGCGCCTACGAGGTTCTTTCCGGCCCGGACGTCGAC
>JBDGVS010000276.1:0-4116 GCA_039585535.1 Gemmatimonadota bacterium
CTCTTCACGCGAACGAGATTGACGATCGGGTTCGACACCCCACCCTCGTCGAGCGGGCTGCCCCGCTCATCCATAGCCCCGAGGTAGGACACGTTGAATGCACCGACCTTGCCGGAGATCTTCGCCGCGCCGACCGGGTTCACGATGGAACGGGTGTAGATCAGGTTCTTCGAAAGCTTGAAGACATCGGTGCCCTCCAGGAAGAACGGACGCTGCTCGGGAAGAAAGAGCGCGAAGCGTTCGTTCACGACGATCTGGCCCGCATCTGCCTCGACCTGACTGAAGTCGGGATTCACCGTACCGTCGAGGATCAGATTCGAGGTGAGCCCGTAGGTCAGGTTCAAACCGACTTCTGCGTCGGCCCCGTCGCGCTGCAGTCCTTCGAAGTCGTCGATGGCGACGCCCCGGCTGGATCCTACGACCGTCGGGTTGATCTCCAGGAAGAGTCCGGGGTCCAGCCCGACCAGTCCGCGGATCGACCCGGACTGCTCCAGCTTGTTCGTCCGCTCCTGAGTGATCGGAGCCCACGACTCCTGGAAACCACTTCGGCGAATCGTACGCTGGATCTGCAAACCCCAGTCCTGATCTTCGGCGGCCGGAAAGCGGAGCGACTTGAGCGGGATCCGCATCTCGGCGGTGTACCCCTCGTCATCGACGCGTCCGTTCGACTCCCAGACGAAGTCCGGATTCCAGTCGATCGGATCCCCGAAGCCCCTGCCGCTGCCCTCGACCCAGATACCGTCGCCCTGAACGCCGAGTGGATTGACCATGAAAACGAAGCCACGGCGCTGGTCATCGAAGGTGTCGAGAATGACGCGCACGAAGTCATCGGACTGACCGTACCCGTCACGCTTGGTCAGCGTCGCCCGCACGTCTCCTGTCGAGTCGAAGGCCCGGATGCCGAAGTAGAGCGCTTCGTCCGTCACCAGCATCCGAACGTCGGTTCGCTCTGATGCCTGGCTGCCCTCCACCGGATCGTACTGGGTGAAGCCGGAAAGAATCGCGGCCTTGGCCCAGGCCGCATCGTCGAGGCGACCGTCGATGTCGATGCCGGGATCGACCACCAGAGGTGCCGGTACGTCGAGCTGACGCGCCGAACCATCGAAGAACGCGGTCGCAGCGGGTCGTCGCGACGGCGTCGCTGAGACTTCGTCGTCCAAAGGGACCGCTTCCTGGGGCGACAGCTGAACTGCGGCCGCGAGGAACACAACAGACTTGAATATCATTTATGTACAACTTTTTTTTAAACCACACTTTGTCACTCTATAAACAAGACACTTGATCGGTCAAGAGTGTTGGGCGATCGAGCGACGGTGTGACAGCACCGCTATCCGTCGGTAGCTTGGCGCCCGCTATTCCCCACCAACGAATCGGCAGCGACTTCACGTGTACGAACTGACCGACGCACTCTCCCCGATCCGCGTGACGGAGTCTTCTGCGCGATCCTTCGTCGCGGGATTCCTCGAGACGCTGGGCGCGAACGCCGACGAGGCCAGAATCAACGCCGACGGGATCGTGACCGCCGCGCTGTGGTGGCACCCCGGCCAGGGGCAGGGGCTGGAGAAGCTCCCGCGATACGCCCGCCGCTTCAAGAACGGGGGCCTCGTCGGTGACGCCTCGATGACGTGGGTGACCGAACGGACCTCCACCGCCCTGCTCGACGCCGGGAAGGGCCTCGGATACGTCTCGGGCCACCGCGCGATGAGCAAGGCGATCGAGAAGGCTCGTTCGGCAGGAGTCGCAATGGTCGCGGTGCGGAACAGCAACCACTTCGGCACCTCCGGCTACCACGCCAAGCACGCAGCGGACGAGGGATTGATCGGCATCGCCATGACCAACGCAGGCGCCGAGATGGCCCCGTGGGGTTCGGCGAAGCCGGTGCTCGGGACGAACCCATGGGGCATCGCCGTACCTAGACGAGGTCATCCGCCGATCGTCCTGGACATGGCGCTCACACAGTCCGGGAAGGGCATGATGAGGTGGTTCCAGCAAGAAGGGCTCCCGATCCCGGACAGCTGGGCCCTCACCCCGGACGGCCAGCGCACGACCGACGCTGCGGCGGCCGATCAGGGGCCGCTCCTGCCCATGGGTGACTACAAGGGCTACGGCCTGAGCCTCGTCACCGACGTGCTCACCGGAGTCCTCTCCGGCGCGCTCTTCGGCGCAGACGTCTTCCAGGAGGACACACACTTCGACGTGGCACACACGATGCTCGCGATCGACGTCGAAGCCTTCATGGACCGGGACACCTTCCACGACCGTCTCGAGGTGCTTCTGGATCAGGTGACCTCCGCACCGCCGATCGATCCGGATCGTCCGGTGCAGCTCCCCGGTGAAGCGGAGCTCCGACGAGGAGAGGTTCGGCGGGCCGAGGGCATCCCGCTACACCGGGACCTCTTCGAGGACCTCGCCACTCTGGCGGCGAAAGTCGGAGCACCATTCTCGCTCCAGACCGCCGACTGACGTCTACCGCCGATCGAGGTGACCCTGCGGTCGCCTACTGCAGAAAGGCGGCCTCGATCGGTGTCCGAGACGCCAGGCGCCCACGTCCTCGCTCTCCGCGAAGTTCGCCCTCACCGACGACGACCTCGCCGCGGGACAGCGTCCACGTCGGGAAGCCCTTCAGCTTCATCCCTTCATAGGGGCTGTAGTCGACTTCCGAGTGAAGCGCAGATGCTTCGACGTCCACGACCCGATCTGGATCGACGATGATGACGTCAGCGTCGAGGCCCGCCTCGATCCGCCCCTTCGACTCCAACCCGAAGATTCTGGCAGGGCCGGTCGCCGTCAGCTCTACGAAGCGCTCAGGCGAGAGCCTGCCACTCATGACCCCCTCCGTGAACAGGATCGGGAGCCGGGTCTCGATACCCGGTAGCCCGTTCGGGATCTGCGTGAAGTTGTCGCACCCACCGGTCTTCTGGCCTTCGAAGCGGAAGGGCGCGTGGTCGGACGACACCTGCTGGATCGATCCGAACGCAAGCGCGTCCCACAGAGCGTGGACGTGTTCGGCGGCTCGCATCGGAGGGCTGCACACGAACTTCGCGACCTCGCACCCTGCCCCGGTATCGTAGACAGAGTCATCGAGGACGAGGTACTGGGGGCATGTCTCGGCGGCCACGGCAGCGCCGCGCGCACGTGCCTCCTCGACGTGCCGTGCAGCACCCTCCGACGTGACGTGCGCAATGCAGATCGGAGCTCCAGCGACTTCGGCGAGCATGATCGCCCGGTTGGTGGCCTCTGCTTCGACCTCCGGTGGGCGACTGGTGGCGTGATACGCGGGCCCGGTTTTTCCCTCGGCCAGGTGGCGCTCGATCAGATGCGTCACGGCGCAGTCGTTCTCGCAGTGCGCATAGACGAGCCCCCCACGTCCGGCCGTAACCCCGAGGATCCGCATCAGGTCGTCGTCGTCGATCTTCTTGTCGCCATACGTCATGTAGACCTTGAACGAGGGGAAGCCGTCGTCGATCAGCGTACCGATCTCTTCCAGCGCCTCGTCGTTCACATCGGTGACGATCAGATGGAAGCCGTAGTCGATCACGGCGTCGGGTCGGATCACGTCGAGACGCCGGTCACGCGCCTCCACCAGCGAGCCGCCCTGGTCCTGAAGACCGAAGTCGAGGATCGTCGTCACGCCTCCGAAGGCGCCCGCGACCGTGCCCGAGTAGAAGTCATCGGCGGTGGTGACCCCGAGACGTCCGATGGGGTGCGCCAGGTGGGTATGTGTGTCGATGCCCCCCGGCATGACCCACTGGTCGGTGGCGTCGATGACCGTCGCGTCCGGAGCCGCGCTCAGATTCGGCCCGATCTCGGCGAACACGCCGTCGCGAATGAGCACGTCGGCGATCTGCTGACCGTCGGCAGTTACGACGGTCCCCCCTCGGATCAGAGTCTCGGGCATTGGGTCCTCATGTGTGGCTGGGTGGGGGTCGAAGGGCCGCCAACGTAGAGAGCACCTCCGCGAGCGGCAAAGCGGTCATGAGATCGCGTCGGCGCCGGGTGGCGACCGCGCGCTTCCCTGCGCTCTCATTCGACGACAGCTGCATCAATCCGGGGCGGTGAGCGCCGTCTCCGCCTCGAGCACCTCGCCCGTCGACTCACCCTCGACACACTGCACGT
>JBDGVS010000277.1:0-4108 GCA_039585535.1 Gemmatimonadota bacterium
TCCGCCTCGACGATCTTGACCAGACCCTCGTCTTCCAGCTGCTGGAGGACAGGATACACGGTCCCCGCGCTGGCCCGATACATCCCGCCGGACCGTTCCTCGAGCTTCTTCATCAGCTCGTAGCCATGTGCCGGCTCGTCGTCGAGCAGAGAGAGCAGCGCAATCCGCACCTCGCCCTGTCGAAAAAAGCGCCGGCGCGGACCTCGACCCCGTCCCTTACCCCTCGGGCCACGGCGGCGAGGCCCCACGCCTGCGTCCCAGTCGAAGATCCACTCGAAGTCCATGCCGCGTCTCCTGCGTCGTGTGTCACACCCCATCGTCCCCTCTCCTTTTCATCAACCGGACCCCACGAGCCACTCCGGAACTCGGAGCACCTGGGCCCAGCTTCGTACGTCGTTCAGTATATCGTACGATACATCTTCGATACACTCTGTCAACGGCGGGTCCCACCTGGACAGTGATCTCCGAAGTTCAGGAAGAGGTGAGCCTCAGCCCCGACAGCTCACTCACCCTCCGGGAGTCGAGCGCTCTCCTGTGCGACGGCCGCGAGGCGCTCAACGAGCCTGCGCAGGCGCCGCTCCCACCATGCAGATCGTGCTTTCCAGCCGAATCGAGTCGCCACATAGCTCACGCCCGACATCGCGAAGATCAACGGCAGGACACCAGCTCCCGAGACGCCGAGCAGGCCACTGAGCGCAGCCCCGCCGAAGATGCCGCCGAAGGGCACCATAAGGCCATGCATAATCCCAGCCTCCTGGGACTTCACGGAGGAGACGTCGATCTCGGTCGTCCCGTCGCGTGACGAAATCCCGACGATCGTGGGAGCGACCTTATCGTGACTCCATTCGACCCGTCCCCACACCTCAGCGACCTCGCCCTTCTGGTGAAGCGTAGAGCGAATCGCCTGGAGCATCCGATCCAGATCGCCTTCGGGAATCACGCCCGGGACGCTCGTGCGGAAGTGCCACCGCGTTGGGCCACCCGCGACGACGCTTTCCGTCCGTTCGATCGGGGCGTCCACATGACTCGCCGCCAGATCGACGAACCTCGGGTCGATGCCGACCTCTCGAGCGACCTGTCGTAGATCGTCGAGCGTGAGGCCGCCGCCGTCCACGTGTGGCACCAGGCTAGAGCGCTCCTGCAGCTCCGCTGCCGTCTGCAGGATCCTCTGGATGTCGTCATCGCCGAAGCGACGGGCCAATTCACGACCCTCTGCCCCTCCGTCCTCCGGAGAGTTTTCGCTTGGGTCCTCGGACATCGGAGATCCTCCCTGGTCGCCGATTGTTTGACAGGTTGCTGCACCACCACCGAGTTTCGTCGCCCGTCGAGACGATCGCCGCCCGAAGTCAGCAGGAGTCAGCATGCGCTACCAAGGTCATACGAGCCATAGTGCCCAGTCCTTCTCTTCGGTTCGGAGCGGACTCTGTGCGTCGTTCAGCGTTCTCGCGATCATGGCTTCGGCGCCGCTCGCCGGACAGGAGCTGCAGCGGCCGGACGGATGGACGACGCGCTTCGACGACCCCAGCGCGACTGAGGCCCAGCTCGAGATGTTCGTTTCCATGCCTCCAGGCTGGCATGTGACGTCGGGTCCGGCGGCGATCTACTACACGCCGGAGCAGAGCGCCTCCGGTGACTTTCGGGCGGAGCTCGAGGTCTACCTCTTCGATCCCGGCACGCGCCGCGAGGCGTTTGGAATCTTCCTCGGCGGGACGGACCTCACCGGCGCGGATCAGGAGTACACGTACTTCCTGATTCGCAACGGCGGGCAGTACATCATCAAGCGGAGAGAGGGGGCGGATGCACCTACGGTTCAGCCGTGGACGAGCCACGACTCCGTGCGAAGCTACGCGGACCGTGGCGGTGAGGACTCGATCAAGAATGTGCTCGCGGTCGAAGCCCACGGAAACGACGTGCGCTTCCTGGTGAATGGCGAGGAGGTGGCGACGCACCCACGCTCAGAGGTAGCGGTCGACGGTATCATCGGCTTCCGGGTGAACCACGGTTTGAACCTGCACATCTCTCGCCTGGAGGTCAGCCCGCTCAACTGACGGGCTCAACCACCGAATAGCGGTCCTCTATCGAGGCCGGCTCCCTTCCAGCGAACGCGTCACAACGTAGTCGTCGTCCGTACCCTGCACGCCATCGGCCCCCACGGTGCCGACGGTGTAGTCCCGGCGACCCGTGATCAGATAATACGAGCGACCCCAGGGGTCCTCCTGAGTACCGCTGTAGTCTCGCCGTAACCAGGCTTCAAAGTTGTCCGGGAGCCCCTCGGCGCGACCCAGGCGGACGTCCAGCTGGTCCGCCATTGCCTCGAGTCGACGCGGAACGAGCTTGTAGCCGATTGCGTCCTTGATCGGCGGCACCGAGTCACCGATCTGCTCCCGCGTACTGGGCACCGCCATGCCTATCGCAAGCAGCACGAAGGCCATCATGATCAGCTTCTTCACCATCGTCGTATCCCCCCATGATCCAACCGTACGGGTCCAAGCTGAACAAGCCGCAAGAATCTAGCCAGATGTTTCTTCTCGGCCTGCCTGTACCGCCTCGATTCGATCGTGTGTCGTTCGGAGCGGAATTTCCGGAATTCGCAGCGTCAATGCGGTCGCGATGAGCATGAGAAGAGCGGTCAGCCAGTAGATTCGACTGGAGGCATGGGCAAAAGCGTTGCGTATCTCTTCGGCGACGGAGTCGGCCGCGACCTCCCCCTCGCTCGTGAGCCGTGCGACTTCCGCGGGATCGGTCGCCAGCGCCGCTCGCCCCTGAAACGCAGCCCGGACACGGTCTGGAAGTTCGGCTCCGCCGGTCGAGACGAGTTGCTCCACAGACGAGTCGGACTCGGCAAAGACTTCCGACGGCAGCTCTATAGAAGCGAACGCAACGCCCAGAGATGCTCCGAGCACCGAGCCCATGATCGCGGCCCCTACCGTGGCGCCAGTCTGTCGGAAGAACTGTGACGCACTCGTCGCCTGTCCAATGAACCGAACGTCGACGGCGTTCTGGACCGCGAGTGTGAAGAGCGGCATGGAAGGGCCGACACCGAGTCCGGCGAGGACCATATACACGGTCACCTGCCCGTATCCCACGTCGCCGTCCATCAGAGCGAGGAGTACGACCGAGAAGAGAAAGAGCACACCGCCCCAGAAAAGCTGAGGCCGGTACCCGATCCGCGCGACCAGCTGCCCCGCGAGCGTGGCACTGACCACGATACCCAGGGAGAACGGGATCAGCGCCGCTCCGGCACGGGTGGCCGAAACACCAAGAACGTTCACGAGGAAGAGCGGTAGAAAGATCGTCACGGACATGAAGGCTGACCCGTAGAAAAAGGTCGCCATGTTGGCCGTCCGAAATACGTCGTCCTCGAAGAGTCGGAAGTCGAGAATCGGGCTCGGAGAGGCTCTGTTCCTCCTCACAAACAGTCCCAGAACGGCGCAGCCGAGCACGAACGAGCCCGCAGTCATCCAGGCGTCGAGGCCCTGGACCGCATCACCGCCCAGGCCGGGGAGCCAGGGGTAGCGGCGCTTGTCCAGCTGAAGAGACAGGATGAGCGGAATCAGTCCGAGGAGGAGAAGCAGCCCCGAGAACAGGTCCGGCCTGACGGCCTCTCCCGGAGGCTCCAGTCTCGGCATTTTTCGCACGATATACGTCAGCGCGATGGCGCCAATCGGAAGGTTCACATAGAAGACCCAGCGCCAGCCCTCGACCCCCGGAATCCATCCACTGGCATTGTCCGTGAGCAACCCGCCGATCAGGGGACCGAGGACCGATGCGATCCCGAAAACGGCTCCGACAAATCCCTGATACCGGCCACGCTCCGCCGGAGTAAAAAGGTCGGCGATGACGATGAATGTCATCGCGAACAGTCCCCCACCACCCGCACCCTGAATGCCGCGGAAGAGGATGAGCTGGTTCATCCCGTCACCGAGAAGCGGCAGGTCACCGAACTCGCCGCTCAGCCCACACAACATCGAGCCACCCAGAAAGAGCAGCACGGCGCCAATCGTCACGTACTTCCTGGGATAGGTGTCGGCCAGCTTCCCGGACACGAGTGCCAGCGCCGTGGAGGCCAGCAGGTACGCGGTTGCAACCCAGGCGTACCGGTCGATCC
>JBDGVS010000278.1:0-4104 GCA_039585535.1 Gemmatimonadota bacterium
CGCGTACCAGCAGCGCCCCTGCATCGCCTACCAGCGCGCGTCCCGGTTCCAGGACCAGCTGTAGCCCGGCGTCTTTGACCCTCGGTACGATCTGGGCCGCCAGCGCTTCGATATCGAGCGCCGGCTCGTCGTCATAGCTGATCCCGAAGCCCCCGCCGATATCGAGGTAGCTCAGGGAGACGCCCGTGGCTCGGAGCTCGGCTACCAGCTCGAGGACTCTGTCCAGCGTGCTCACGTACGGTTCGGGGTCGACGATCTGAGAGCCGATGTGCACGTCGATTCCGATCGGATCGAGGTGCGGACACTCCAGCGCCCAGGCGTACAGGCTTCGGACGTCGCTCCACGGCACGCCGAACTTGGTCGCGGCGTGACCGGTCGCGGTGTAGTGATGGGGCGTAGACACCACCACATCCGGGTTCACGCGCACCCCGAATCGAGCGATCACTCCGAGGTCGCGCGCGACCTCCTCGATGCGCTCGAGTTCGCCGCGACTCTCGACGTTGAAAGAGAAGATCCCTTCTTCGAGAGCCAGGACGATCTCCGAGCGGCTCTTCCCGACCCCGGCAAATACGATCTGGTCGGCGGGAATGCCCGCCCGACGTGCTCGGAAGAGCTCACCACCACTGGTGATATCAGCCCCGCACCCCAGCTCGTGGAGCGTCCGCAGCACCGAGAGATTCCCGTTGGCTTTGACAGAGTACGCGATCAGGTGATCCACCCCCGAGAACGCAGCCTGAAACGCCTCGGTCCGTTCGCGGATGCGTGCCAGGTCATACACGTAGAGCGGTGTCTCGAAGCGAGACGCGAGCTCGCCTACGGGTATCGCTCCGCAGTGGACGACCCCGTCGATACGCGGGAAGGGTCGGGTCAGTACGCCCTCGCCCACACGGCCTCCGTCACCGCGTCGCCTTCACCGGATACGCACTTCGCGGGAGCCTCGGCCGAGCGGAACTCCTCATCCGGAAGGCAGCGGATCGTTGCCTTGGCACGGTCCTTCACCGCGTCCTCCACAGACGCATCACCGTTCCAGCCGGTATAGACGAAACCCGCGCCGGCGTCGAGCGCCTCTGCCAGCTCTCCGACACTCTTTACGCCACGCACCGTGTTCGCCTCTCGACGTGCAACGGCAGCGTCTCGGAGTTCCATCTGGAACGCCTCGAGACGGGCGGGCAGCGTCGTGATGACTTCCTCCTCCGGCAGGAAGGCTTTGCGCTTCTCACCTTCCGGCGTGAGGCGGCGGGCGAGCGCCAGCTGGCCCTGCTCCAGATCCTTGGGGCCGATCTCGATCCGGAAGGGGACGCCCTTTCGCTCCCACTCGTAGAACTTGGCCCCGGGCGACAGATGATCCCGCGCATCGATCTTCACGCGGACCCCCGCCGCCTTGAGCCGCGCCGCGACCTCCTCGGCCTTCTCCATCACGGCGCTGCTGTCGCCGCGCAGGATCGGGACGATCACGGCCTGCACCGGAGCCAGGCGGGGCGGCACCACGACGCCGTTGTCGTCGCCGTGGGTCATGACCATCCCTCCGACCAGTCGCGTCGACACACCCCAGGACGTGTTCCACGCGTACTCTTCCTGGCCGGCTTCCGACTGAAACTTGAGGTCGAACTGCTTTGCGAAGTTCTGGCCGAGGAAGTGGGAGGTGCCGGCCTGGAGACCTTTATTGTCCCTCATGAGCGCCTCGCACGAGTAGCTGCGCACGGCGCCAGCGAACTTCTCCGATTCAGACTTGAGTCCGGTGACCGGCGGCATACCGATCCAGTCCTCCATGAATCGGCGGTAGATCCCGAGGATGAGCCGCGTCTCTTCCTCGGCCTCTTCGGCGGTGGCATGCGCTGTGTGTCCCTCCTGCCAGAGGAACTCGGAGGTCCGCAGGAAGAGGCGCGTGCGCATCTCCCACCGCATGACATTCGCCCACTGGTTCATGAGCACCGGGAGGTCACGGTAGCTCTGTACCCACTTGGCGTACATCGAGTAGATGATGGTCTCCGACGTCGGCCGAATGACGTACGGCTCCTCGAGCTCCTTGCCCCCTGCCTGCGTGACGACGGCGAGCTCCGGGGCGAAGCCCTCGATGTGCTCCTTCTCCTTCTCGATGAAACTCATCGGGATAAGGAGCGGGAAATAGGCGTTCTCGTGCCCCGTCTCCTTGAACATGTCGTCCAGGGCGCGCTGCATGTTCTCCCAGATGCCGTATCCCCACGGCCGGATGACCATACTCCCGCGCACAGGTGAGTAATCGGCGAGCTCGGCGCGCTGGACGACCTCGTTGTACCAGGCTGCGAAGTCTTCGCTCTGCGGAGTCAGCTTCCTGTCGTCGGACATTGTCGTCTCGTTGGTCAGCTTGCGCTGGTCGGTCGGTCTCCGGACGCCCGTTCGGCACCGGCTCGCTCATGTTTGCGGATCATGATGATCGCGATCGCACCGGGAAGTACGAAGAGCACCAGCGATGCCACGATCCACGTTGTACGGAAGGAGAGTCCAGCCATGCCCGCCAGCAACCAGGCAAACACGGCACCACCGAGCATGGCGAGGACGGCCCCGCCCATCACCATCACCCACTCGAGCATATCGAGCCTGCGAATGGCGCGTTGGGCAACCTCGTGTGCTGCCTGCGCCGCCTCGCGGTCACTCCGACTCATGCCCGAGTCGGTCACACCAGCTCCGCCAGCGGAATCTCTCGTTCCTCTCCCGTCGCCATGTCACGGGCTACCACACAGTCACGGGCGACTTCGTCCGGACCGAGCACGAGCACCGTCCGGGCCCCCTCCCGCGTAGCGGCCTTCATTTGCTTCCCTACCCCCTGTTCCTTCAGAGCATAGGCAACCGAGTGGCCTCGATCACGAAGCCTATGGGCAAGGCCCAGCGCGGCCGGACGTTCGTCCGGGGTCACAGGCACAACCCAGTACTCGACGGTGCGCTCGTACTCGGGGATGAGTCCTCGGTCAGCCAGGAGTTCACCCAGCACGACGTCGCCCATGCCGAATCCGACAGCGGGAAGAGCCTCGCCTCCCACCAACTCGAGAAGACGGTCGTAACGGCCCCCGCCACAAATGGCACGCAGCTCACCCTGTCGATCGAAGAGCTCGAAGACGATGCCGGTGTAGTATGCGAGCCCGCGCACGATCCTCAGATCGAGTTGAACGAAGTCGCCCAACCCCATGGCGTGGAGCGCGTCGACGTACGCACGGAGTCGGTCGAGTTCGGGCGCGACTTCGGGGTGAGCGCCGAAGCTCTCTGCGAGTGCGTCGATGTCTGCCACGCCCAGGAGGGCGCGAAGCGACGTGATCTGACCGTCGTCCAGTCCGACATCGCTGCGCAGTAGCTCCGTCGCCTTGTCCTCCGGCAGCCGCTCGATCTTGTCGATCACGGCAAAAGCCCCAGCCATCCGCTCTTCCGTCACGCCAACGACCCGAAGCAATGCACTGAGCAGCCGACGATCCGACACACGAGCGGCGAAGTCGTCCGGTCCGAGTCCCATCTCACGAAGCCCGTCGATCGCGACAGCCAGAACCTCGGCATCCGCAGCGACACCCCCCTCGCCGACGATATCCACGTTCCACTGGAAGTGCTCGCGGAGCCGGCCTCGCTGCTGCCGCTCGTATCGGAACAGCTGCGGCATGGAGAACCAGCGGATCGGCTTGCTCATCCCTCGACTGCGATCGCCCAGAATCCTCGCCAGCGACGGAGTCATTTCGGGTCGCATCGCGACCGCCCGATCGCCCTTGTCCGTGAAGTTGTAGAGCTGCCCGACGATCTCTTCGCCACTCTTTTCGACATACAGCCCAAGCGGTTCGAGCGGAGGGCCGTCATACTCCAGAAAGCCGTAGCGCCGAGCTACGCGGCGCCAGGACTCCTGGATGTGGGAGCGCAGCGCGAACTCTTCTGGTGGGAAGTCCCGAAAACCGGGAAGCCTCGCGAAATCTGAGGTCGCCATCAGGGGGTCGCCGAAGGGGTGGGAAGCGCGGAATCTACGTCAGCGCCCGTACGGGTCCACCCCCAGCAGGGTCATCATCGATCCGACGGTGTGTACGGATCCCGTAACCACCACCGTTCCCTCGCCCGCTCGCTCCTCCGCTCTGCGCACGGCCGAGGCGAAGTCGG
>JBDGVS010000279.1:0-4103 GCA_039585535.1 Gemmatimonadota bacterium
CAGTTGATCCTGAGCGGGAAGTCTTCAGCATCCAGGGTGGTCAGGTCGAAGACGTCCTTTCCCTTGTACCCGGTCACCGTGATCCGGTCGCCCCCCGGTGTCCAGCCTTCCAGAAACGCCTGCATGTCGGTCAGGTGATACGGGAAGTCGAATGCCGGCTTGAAGAGCACATCGAAGTACGACCGCCGCGCCGAGACCTTGTAACGCACGCGGGACTGCCCGAGTGCGTTGGCAAAACCTTCGGGGAGACTGCCACCAACGGCGACCCTCGTGGCGAGTAGCGAGACCGCCGCATCGACGCCGAAGTCCCCATCGCCCGCATCGCTCTCGATGTCGAGTACGGACGAGACTCGGCCCCCGTGCTCCGCAGCGAAGCCCCCGGACTGCAACTCGACGCGATCGATCATGTCGGAGTTGAAGACAGAGAAGAGCCCACCGAGATGGAATGGCGAATAGATCGGCACACCATCCAGCAGAATGAGGTTCTGATCCTGCGATCCACCACGCACGTGAAACGCAGCGGAGAAGTCGGAAGTCGACACGACCCCGGGGAGCACCTCGATGGCCCGCACCGGGTCGGGCTCACCGACGCCTGGAACGAGTCGGAGATCTTCCAGCTCGAGCTCGCGGACCGTGGCCCCTCCTATCTCTTCAAAACGGGCCCGCTGGCGACTGCGTTCGGCTTCCACGTCGATGCCCTCGAGCTGGATCGCCGAGGCATCGAGACGAGCATCCAGCTCCAGCGTCTCCCCTGGCCCCAGGTCGATCACGCGAGTGAACTCGGCATACCCGAACGCCTGGACCAGCAACTCGTACGAACCCGGCAGCACCTCTGAGACTCGGAACGAACCCAGACGATCGGTATCCGCAGCGTACCGCCGTGTCCCTTCCTGGAAGAGCGACACGGTGGCTCCGTAGACGCCGGCCGCCTGCACGTCGTGGATCTTTCCCTGAACCGTCGCCAGCTGAGCCTGAACAGCCGACGGCCCCCCAAGAAGCGCAGCGGCGGTCAGAGCAGCGATGCTGGCGACCCGTGCCACGGAAGGCCTTCGGCTCATATCTTCACCGCCGTCGTCTCACCCTGGTCCAGACCCCCGTGCGCGCCTTCTACTGCGATCACTTCGTGCTCCCACTGCCCGAGGGGCATCGCTTTCCGATGGAGAAGTACGCACTGCTGAGAGAACGAGTTGCGGGAGACCCCGCGCTCACCCTTTCCGTTCCGAACGCAGCGACTGAAGAATCGCTCCTCCGCGTTCATGACGCTGGATACCTCGGACGTGTGGAGCAGGGACTGCTGAGTCGCGACGAGGTACGACGCATCGGCTTTCCCTGGTCGGAGCAGCTGGTGCAACGCTCGAAGCGCTCGGTCGGAGGTACCGTGGCCGCAGCCCACGCCGCTCTCGAAGATGGTATCTCGGCGAATCTGGCCGGCGGCACGCATCACGCGTTTCCAGACCGAGGGGAGGGGTTCTGCGTCTTCAACGACGTCGCGGTGGCGGTACGAGACATCCAGGCCGGCGGACTGGCGCACCGGTGTGCCGTGATCGACCTGGACGTTCATCAGGGAAATGGGACGGCTGCGATCTTCGCCGACGACGACTCGGTGTTCACGGTGTCCGTCCATGGCGAATCGAACTACCCGTTCCGAAAGGAGGAGAGCGATCTGGATCTACCCCTCCCTGACGGCACCCATGACGACCGCTTTCTGGATGCTGTCCGCACGGGTATGCGACAGGCAATCGCCTCTCGCCCGGACTTCGTCTTCTACGTCGCCGGGGCCGATGCATTCGCGGGGGACAAGCTCGGGCGACTGGCCGTCAGCAAGCAGGGCATGAGAGAGCGGGATTCATTGGTGTTCGACGCCTGCGAAGGGGATGGTGTTCCGCTGGCGATCGTGATGTCGGGCGGCTACGCGGAGATTGTCAGCGACATCGTCGACATCCATGCTGCGACGATCCTCAGCGGAGCGGCACGAGTCCGCGCACACCCCACGCCGGAGCCGACGTGTTGAGCGCCGAGGACACTCCAACGGAGTACGCGACCCAAGCAGACGCGATCGGCCTGCTTCGAGCATGGCCGCGCACCCACTTCGCGCACCTCCCAACGAGTCTGATCCGGACGCAACGCCTGGGGGATCGCCTCGGAATCGGGAATGCCTATGTAAAGATGGACGCCGAGACGGGCTTCGCCCTCGGGGGCAACAAGGTTCGGAAGCTCGAGTTCGAGCTGGCGCCGTCGAGACTGGAGGGAGTCACCTGCCTGATCACGGCGGGCGGGCCACAGTCGAATCACTGCCGGGTTACCGCGGCCGCCGCGGCCCGCCTTGGCCTCGACTGCATACTCGTACTGAACGGACCGGAGCCGGCCACGCCTACGGGCAACGCGCTCCTCCACAGGCTCTTCGGTGCGACCGTCGTCACCGTCGAGGATCGCTCGGATCGCGCGCCGACGATGGATCGTGAAGCCGAGAGAGTCTCGGCTGACGGCGGACGGGCGCTGGTGTTACCGATCGGGGCCTCGACGGGCCTCGGGAGCCTGGGATATGCGCTCTGCGCTCTCGAACTCCTGGAGCAGCTCGACAGCTGCGACGACGGTTGCGTCGAGACCCTGCTGTTCGTGTCGAGCTCTTCCTGCGGCACGCTCGGGGGGCTCGTACTCGGTCTGGCTCTGGCAGGCCGCACCGACGTGTGCCTGGTCGGAGTCAGCGCCGACGCGAGCGCGGAAGAACTCCGGCGAACGTCGCTGGCCCTCGCAGCCGAAGGGGCGTCCCTCCTGGGGCTCGATCGGAGCTCTGACATAGCTCGCAGAATCGACTCCGTCCCACTCGATACCGACGATACGCAGGTGGGCACGGGGTATGGCTTGCCCACCCCCGCTGCGGAGGCAGCCACAGAAGACTTCGCTCGCCTCGAGGGCATCGTCCTGGACCCGACATACTCGTCCAAGGCGGCAGCCGGCATGGTCCACCGGATCGAGGAGACCGGGCTCCGCGACGATCATCGCGCCGTATTCCTCCACACCGGAGGGGCTCCCGGACTTTTGGCCGGAGAGTTCAGTCGAACCAGTTCGTGAGTCGTTCGAGCGCGGCCAGCAGATCCGGTTCGATCTCGAGTATCTTGCGGAGTGGGTCAGCCCTCAGACGCTCCATCCGACCGGGTGCGTTCACGATCGTGTGATTCTCGATGCGCAGAGTGTCGTTCACCTCCTCCCAGAACAGGGGCATCGACACCGGCGCCCCCGGCTTGGGACGCACCGTGAAGGGAGCCACGAGTAGCCGACCATGTCCATTCTGAAGGAAGTCCACGTAGACCTTTCCTTCTCGACGCTCCGGATTGCGCGTGATCGTGGCGATGTCCGGGACTTCGGAAACCACCACCTGCGCCAGTAGCTGCCCGAGCGTGCGAGACTGCTCGTACGTCAGTCGGCCCCCAAGCGGCACGAGAACGTGAATGCCGGAGGAGCCACTCGTCTTCGGAAAACACGGGAGCCCGATCTCGCTACACAGGTCGTGGATCGTACGAGCAATCCGGACGACGTCGGTGAACGGGGCCTCCTTTGGATCGAGATCGAGGATGCACCAGTCGGGCGCGGCGAGCGCGGAGATGCGACTCGACCAGACATGGATCGGTATCGTGCCCATGTTGATGATGTAGAGGAGCGACTCGATGTCCTCCGCCACGAAGAACGAAAGCTCCCGCTCTGAGCCTTCGCTCCACACCGTCACCGTTCGCAGCCAATCGGGTGCGTACGGGGGCGCGTCCTTTTGAAAGAAGGATTTGCCCTCGATCCCATCTGGGTATCGGGTCATCACGAGCGGACGGTCTTCCAGGTACGGGAGCATCCACGCTCCGATCTGACGGTGATACTCGATCAGCGCACCCTTGGAGTACCCTTCGTCGGGCCAGAAAACCTTGTCGAGATTCGTGAGAGCGACCTCCCGCGGTTCGTCCACGTCGATCGACACTGGCTCCTCGGTGCACTCCGAGGGGTCTTTGTCGTCACGAAAGCGCACGAACGACGGTTGCCGAAGAACACCCTGCTCCGTGACCTCCTTGAATCTCACCTCCGCCACCACCACCGGCGGCACCCAATGGTGCCCCGCA
>JBDGVS010000280.1:0-4092 GCA_039585535.1 Gemmatimonadota bacterium
ACATCTCCGAGCCCTGTAGCTCGTACACGTACGGACGCGGTGCCTCACCAAGCGTCCGGACCTTGGTGTCTTCGGCGATACCGACGATCCGCAGATCCTCTCCGCGAGGGGTCTGGATCGCCCGACCGACCATGTTCTCGCCCGGGAAGTAACGGTCGACGAATGCCTCGGATACGATGATGATCGGCTCCCCTTCCCGATCTTCCCGGGTGAACGCACGCCCCGCGACGATCTCGACATCCATCGCGTCGAAGTACGACGCACTCACGCTCGCATTGTCGATGTCGTGATCGCCATCCGGCTTCTCGGAAGGTACCCCCGCCAGGATGTATCCACTCGTCTGGATGCCGATCCCGAGTGGCAGCCGGTCCGCAAACGCTACGTGCGTCACCGTGGGGTCGGTGAGCAGGCGGCGTTCCAGATCGTTGTAGAACACCTCGACCCGCTCGGGCGTGTCGTATCCCGCGAGTTCGGGCATAGGCCATGCGAGCGCCCCGGCCCCCGTGTCGAAGCCCGGGTCGATCAGCTGCGCCTTCTGCATGCTCCGCACGAAGAGCCCAGCACCGATCAGGAGCACGAAGGAGAACGCGACCTGGGTGACCACGAGGCCGCCACGCAGATTGAAGCGACGGGGTCGTGCCCCAGTCGTCTCGTTCTTGAGCGTCGGCGCCACATCCGGATTCGTCGCCTGCAGTGCGGGAACCAGTCCGAACGCCAGCCCGGCGAGCATGGACACGGCCGCCGTGAAGAGGAGAACCGTGCGGTCCAGCGAGATCTCGATGTCGACAGGGACCGGCAACGGTGGGCGCATGGCCATCATGAGCTCGACCGTCCACTGGGCGAGCACGATTCCGGCGAGGCCACCGAGGGTAGCCAGCATCGTCGTCTCGATGAGGAGTTGGCTGATGAGCCGCCTACGACCGGCGCCCAGCGCCAGACGGACCGCGATCTCTTTTCGCCGATCCTCGGCACGTGCCAACAGGAAGCTCGCCAGGTTCGCGCAGGCGATCAGGAGCACCACCCCGACCACCGCGAGCAGGAGACCCGCGACCGGTGTCAGGACACGATCCACGACCGGGTGCAGCGAGACGTTGCCCGACGCGACCGCCGACATGCGCCGCTCACGATTCGTGTCAGGATAGAGCTCCTCGAGTGAAGCGGTGAACGACTGGAGAGCCGCATTGGCCTGATCGACGCTCACCCCGGGAAGCATGCGGGCCTTCATGAACATGCTTCGGCTTCCACGCCGAGTGATCTGCTCGTTGCCCATGATCACGTCGGTCATCATGAGGGGCGTGAAGAAGCTCGTGACCATGACAGGCATGGATCCGGTATACACCTCGGGAGCCACACCCACCACCGTGTACGGTCGTCCGTTCAGCCAGACCGACGCGCCCAACACCGCGGGATCCGCTCCAAAGTCCTGCACCCACATCCGGTGTCCGAGAATCACAACCGGGTGGGTGCCCGGCGTCTCGTCCTCTTCCGCCACGAAGGATCTGCCCAGCGCCATGTCGATACCCAGCGTCTGGAAGTAGTCCCACGAGAGCAACTCACCGAACGCCACCTGCGGCGTCCCGTCGATCTCCACACGAGCGATGGTCGTACGCGTGGCGATCACACTCTGAAAGACGTCGTTCTGAGCTCGCAGATCGAGGTAGTCCGGGTGTGACGAGGTGGCGTACTCGAAGCCACCCGAGTCGGAGGTGTACACCTCGACGAGTTCATGCGGATCGGTGATCGGCAGCTCCCGGATCAACACGGCGTTCACGATGCTGAACATGGCGGTGTTGGCACCGATGCCGAGCGCGAGCGAAAGCACAGCCACAGCGGTGAAGCCGGGGGACTTCAGGAGACGGCGGAGGGCGTAGCGGAAGTCACTGGGATGCATGGGAAGTCGGCTCCAGATGTCCGGATCACGATGTGCGGCCCGGTCGGGACGGTTGCGTTCGGTGGTCGGGCGTAGGGCTTCGAGGCGACGGGCGCCACGGCGCAGGGCTCCTGCGCGGAGCGTCAGCACCTCGGTCCAGAAGACAGCCTCGACGAGGAGGCTCGGTCGCCCCTCCTCGAGAGACGCGAGGTACGCCTCCGTGAGGTCGCCCTCGATCGCCTCCGCGACTTCATCGGGGAGACGGCGACGCAGGAGGGCAAGCGCCAGGCGGGGTGGGCTGCGATCAGCCATGAGTCGCATGTGCTCCGTCTCTGTCCCACATCCGCTCACGGACCGCACGGACCCGCTCCAGCGCGTCGACACCCTCGGGGGTCAGCGCATAGTGCCGCTTCGCCTTGCCGCCCCGGGTGCCGGACGGCTCACCCTTCCACGACCGGGCGTATCCCTTCTCCTCGAGCCGCATCAGCGTGACGTAGACGGTGCTGACAGAAACGGACCGCTCGGCGTGCTCGGAAAGCTGCTCCCGTACCCTCCCGCCGTCCGCTTCTTCGCCCAGCCGTCGCACGGCCAGGAGCACCAGCTCTTCCAGATCGCCCAGGTGGGATCCCTTCGGCATCACGTCCTCGTGGATTGATTATTACGACAAAATCAAAATCCACTACGGACGGCACTGGAACGAGGTTTCAGGGGTGGCCAACCGGCCTCCTACTCCGCTCTCAGAGCCCCCACCGGATCGATCCGCGTGACCCGACGGGCCGGCACCCACGAGGCGACGAAGGCCACGACACCCAGTACGACCGGCACCGCGACGAACGTCGCGACGTCCAGCGGCGGCACCCCGTAGAGGAGTCTCGACAGGAGCTGCGCGGCGGCCGCGGACAGCAGCAGTCCGACGGCAGCGCCCACGGCGACGAGCTTCATCCCACTCCCCGTGAGCATGCGCACCACCGACGCGTTGTCTGCTCCGAGAGAGAGTCGGATGCCGACCTCCCTCGCGCGTCGGGAGACAGCGTAGCTCACCACACCGTACAGGCCGATCGAGGCCAGCAGCAGGGCCAGGAGCGCGAAGCCGCCGACGACCATCGCGCCGAGTTCACGGCCCAACAGCATGACCGCAAGGTGCCGGCGCATCGTCTTCGCCTGGAAGATCATGATCTCGGGGTCGAGGGCGCGCGCCTCGGCAATCGCATAGAGTACGAGCCGGTCGGCATCGCCGGTCGTCTTCGCGATGAGCCACACGTACCGCGAGAACGACTGCTGGTGCGCCAGGTACATGAACGGACGCGTGGGCTCACCCAGAGAGCGCACCTTATGGTCCGCGGTGACGCCGACGATGCGCACCGGATCGCCGTTGACGCGCACGACCCGATCGACCGCTCCGCCGTCCGGGAAGAAGCGCCGGACGAACTCTTCCGTCACGAGCGCGACCTCTTCGGAGCCTTCTTGGTCCATCGCGCTGATGGCCCGTCCCTCCAGAAGCGGGATATCCGCCGAGGAGAGGAAGTGCTCGTCGATCTCGGCGTAGTCGATCGAGTGGAAATCTTGCCCGGCCGGCGGTTCGATCCCATCCACCTGAAGGCGGATGTTCTGCGTGTTCAGCTGATCGAGATGGATGTTGTCGATCATCCCGACCTCCTGAACGCCCGGCAGCTCGGCGATCCGCTCACGGAGCGTCCGCTGATACACGAGCGCCTCCGCTTCCGTATAGCGCTCGCCGGGCGTGACGACCTGGATCATCGCCGTCGGCGCGCCCCCGAAGCCGGCGTCGAGTTTCCTCGACGCGTCGAGGCTGCGGAGGAAGAGGCCCGCCCCGACGAGGAGGACGACGGAGACTGCGACCTGCCCCACGACCAACATGTTGCGGAGCATCGCACCTTTGGCGCGCCCGCCGCCGGCGGTCTCGTCACGGAGCGTGGGGGCCACGTCGGGGTTCGTGCTCTGGAGCGCAGGCGCGAGTCCGAAGAGCACGCCGGCACCGATCGACACGAGTACGCTGAACGTCAGCACGGTGCGATCGAGCGAGAGGTCCAGGGTGATCGGAAAGGGAAGCGGGAGATCGGCTCCGACGAGCATCGCGAGGGACTGCACCGCGATCAGGACGCCGAGCCCACCCCCCAGCGCGGCCAGGATGACGGTCTCCGTCATCAACTGTGCAACGAGCGTCCTGCGCTTCGCGCCCATGGCAAGCCGGACGGCGATCT
>JBDGVS010000281.1:0-4087 GCA_039585535.1 Gemmatimonadota bacterium
CATCCGAACCCACGTAGGGGTTCGTGTCGTAGCTGTCCGCCGTGAGCGTCGCCGCGGGTGCAGCCAGGATCGTCGCTGTGAACTCATAGCAGGGAGTAGCTCCGGCGTCGCCACACGTCGTCAGGACCGTGCTGCCACCCACGCTGGCAATGGATGCCTGGCTGCCCGCTGTCTCAGCCTTCCACCAGACGACCGCCACCCCGTTCTCGTTGGTAGGCACCGTGAAGGTTCCGCCGTCGGAGACCTCGGTGAACGGCCCATTTTCCGATTCGCTGAAGTAGCACGTGCCGGTGCAGGTCCAGGTGACCGGGGTCCCCACCACCTCGTTTGCCGGCTCCGAACTGTCCAGTACCGTCACCTCGAGCTTAGTCGATTCCCCGGCTGTGGCCGTGATGGGTCCCTCGGGTAGCCCCACGAGGTTGGCCGGCGGTCCAACGACCGTGGCGGTGACCTCCAAGGCGTCACCGAGGAATTCGTAGCTGCCTTCACCTTCCGGTGGTGAGTCATGATTCGTCACCGGCGTGGTCGTCAGCCCGAGCGCCTCCACTCGCAACTTCTTCTCCCCTTCGGAGTCGGGGAAGACCCATTGTACCTGAATGTCCCCGCTCTCGTCCGAGGTGGCTTCGGTAGCCGCGATCCCGTTCACGAGCACGCGGCCGTTGTCGCCTGAGAAGTGCACAGTCGCGTTCGCCACAGGCAGAGGTGTGACATCGCCGGTGGACTCGTCCAGAAGGCCAATGTCCGAGATGTTGATCGTGACGTCCACGAATCGCTCATTCGTGGAGCCATCGTCGAAGATGTTCTCCCCAGCCTGAAGAACCGCGGAGTCGCCGCTGGTGACGGCGAACTGCCCGGGCAGCGCGTACTGGAAGCGGCTGAAGGACGAGGTGTAGCCCCCGAACCTCACGTCGCGGGCCGCGACCGGATCAGGAAGGAAGAAGTCGGCGACCGCGTTGACGCCGAGGGCCGCGTACCGCATGAGGCCTTCATCGGGAACGTCCAACAGCGCGGTCGATCCCGGGTCTCCGCACTCGAGAGAGGTCACGTTCTCCAAGGCCTCCCAGATCGGGCCACCACCCGAGCCCCCGTCTTCGTTATAGCGGACCATCTGCAGGTGCTGGTTCTGACCTTGTGTCAGGTCGATGCCCGGCAGCGTCCCCTCGTCGCTCAATGGAATACAGATCGAGACGATGGCAGGGTTGTCCAGTTCCACAAGAATGGGGTTTCCGTCGCTGTCGAACGTGGTCACCCGGAAGCAGTCGCCGAAGGTCGGTGCATCGAACCCGGCGATCGAAACCAGCCCACCGAGACCGGGCAGGCACTCCTCGCCCTGATTGGCCGCGGCGAAGGCGACCGGGTCGATCCTCTCGAGGGTGACCAAGATCGTTTCCCCGTTGAGACTCGTCGGGAAGATCTCGACTGCCAGGGTGTACCCCTTGTTCTCGAGTTCGAGTTTGGCGCCGGTATCGTCCACTACCGCGCCGGTGATGCACTCGAGAACCACCTGACCATCCACGACACAGCGGACGTCTGCGCTCAGCCAGAACTTGACCGGGATCGTTTCGCCGACGCGGAAGGCGTACGCATCAGCTGTCGACTGGCCGGGGCCCTGTGGGTTCTGCGGATCCAACTCCAGAGCGCCATAGATGTCACCGGCCACGATGATCTCGAGCACGAGATACAGAGTCTCGACGCCGTCTCTTCCGTCCTCCCTCTGCAGCCTGCGAAGGGTGGGCGAGTCCGTGTCCCAAGAGAACGCGTACTGCGCAGCATCCGAATCGACCGAGGCGTCAGTCAGAGTCTCGACAATCTCCTTTCCCTCGCACGATGCGACCGAACCTGAAAACTCCGAGAGATCAGCCTCTTCGATCGCGCAGACGCGCATCTCGGGGAGCAGGTAGGGGTTGAACACTCCGTCGATGGACGGATTCTTGTCCGCCAGCGGCGGAAGAAAGTAGAAATCGGTCCGGTCGGGATTCGTCGTTCCATCGTCTATCGCCATGGATGGCGTGACAACAGCACCATCGGGCCCAGTGACTGGGGAGTCCTGGCAACTGGCGATTACAAAGACAAAAAGAGCGCCGAGAACGGCGCGCAGATAGCGATGCGTAGGCATTTTCCTGATCCTTCCGCGGGGGGGCGGACTTTGTTTGGAGCTTCACGTCCGAGGAGCGGATGCTGATTCTCATCGACACTGCTACTACTCAATGGCTACCGACGACTCGGGCGATACGCAACGTGCATGAAAGTACCGATCCCGGAAGATCTTTCCGCATCGGCCCGCGAGCGGTGACTGTCCAGACGTTGCAGCCGGCCTCAGTGTTGGGCGCGGAGCCTCTGGAAGACGGGATCGCTGGCGATGTTGGTCCACCACCAATGCTCCCCAACACCTTGATCGGGGTTCGCCACGACCCAACGCTGCAGGAGATCGATCGCTTCCTCGGTGTCGCCCATTCCCGACCGCATCGCAGCCTCAAGGCTCAGCAGCTCTCGCTGCGGGTCGATACTTTCTCCGACACGGGCCCCCTCCATAACGACGCTAGCGCTGTCGGTAAGCCCTGCCTTGCCGAGGATCCCGCCGATGAGCACCCGGGCCTGGGCCTCGAAGAAGTCCTGGCGCTCTGGTATCAGATCCTGGAGCTCCTCATACGCCTCCCAGGCACGGTCGACGTCCGGTGTGGCGTCCGGCATGGTCATCACCAGAATCTGGCACTGCACGAATCGGAAGTCCCGTGGGAATCGATCCGCGCCCTCGTCACACCAGCTCCGAGCCTGACTGGACTCGCCCAGGTCGTAGGACGTGCTGACCAGCCGCCACAGGACCTCGTCGGCCACGTCCAGGAAGGCGTCCTGCTGGTAGGCCGTGCGTGCTGCGACGACGGAGCCAGGGATGTCGTCAACCTGATAGTAGAGATGGCTGAGCGTGCTGTTTGCACTCGCCCGGTCCGGGTCCACGGTTTCCGACCGCTCCAGGTCGGAGCGAGCGGATGCCAGCATGCTATCGAGCTCGTCATCCGACGCGGTACCCGTGCCCACGAGTGTCAGCCACTGGCGGTATCGGGCTGTGCCACGCCATTCGAGTGCTGCGGCGCTGTTCTGGTCGATGAGGAGTGCCGCATCGGCGTAGCCGACGGACTCGTCCATCATCTCGAGTAGTTCATCCAGCGACCCGGCGAGTGGATTCCACTCGTAGGCCACCTGGCTACGCAGGATGAGTGGTTCTGCCCATTCCGGAGCGGACTCCTGAGCCGCGGCCAGTTCGGCATCCGCACTTTCGAGCGCGGCTACGAAGGCCTCCGGGTCTCCGGCCTGGAAGGCGTCGGCCGCATCCTTCATGAAGGCTTCGGCTCGTGCGACCTGTAGCCACGCCGTCGCGTTGGGCGCTTCGGCCTCGGCTTCGCGGAGTCGGATTTCACCGCCGAGGCGGGCACGCAGTGCCGCGGCAACCTCGCTGGCCAGCTCGGTACCGACGTTCGCCACGTCGTCGGCTGGCCACATGAACGTCTCACGGAAGAGCGCGGCGCCAGTCTGTCCCTCTAGCAGGCGGATCGAGACTCGGAGTTGGTCTCCGGATTCGTCGACTGTGCCGTCCACCAGGGTGCCGACTCCGAGAACCCCTGCGATGGAGGCGATCGTCACGTCGCCCAGAGCCCGAGCCTCACGGGACGCGTTGCGCGTGCGAACGTCCAGCTCTCGTACGCTCGCGAGCGAGGTGATCAGCCCCTCGGTGATACCATCGGCCAGCGGCTGCAGAGACCCATCCCGGCTACTGTCTTCGAGATACAGCACCGCGATACGGCGCAGGTCATCCGGATCGATCGCGTTTTCGAGTGAGGCCTCCGCCAGCGACGAGCGTACCACCTGTCCCGACGTTCCGAGTGCGATCAGCCCGATCACGGCAAGCATCGCGATCTCGATCTTTGGTGCTTCCTGAGCGCCCTTCTCGCCGTGGTACCACCCGATGATGAGCGCACCCAAAATCCCGAAGAGGAAGAGAGTAAGCGTCACCTCGTATACCACGAGCGGCAGCACCTCGCGGTCCACGACCTGGTCGACGACCGAGGTCACGATCCAGCCGCCGGCCAGA
>JBDGVS010000282.1:0-4076 GCA_039585535.1 Gemmatimonadota bacterium
GCACAGGCACGCCCCACGTCCGCGTCTATACCGAAGAGCGTGACCGGCCGGCGCTGATCATCGTGGACCAGCGCATGTCGATGTTTTTCGGCTCGGTGCGCAGCATGAAGTCCGCAGCGGCGGCGCGAATAGCCGCCGCCAGCGCGTGGCGGGTAACCGGCGCGGGCGACCGCGTCGGGGCTCTCGTATTCAACGACACGGCCGTGGAGGAGGTAACGCCGCACCGGTCGAGCCAGACCGTTCTGCGCATCCTCCACACGCTCGCCGACCAGAACCAAGCCCTAGGTGCGAGCAATGCCGGCTCGAATGCCGCCATGCTCAACGAGGTGCTGCGAGCAGCCACCCGGATCGTGAAGCACGACTTCCTCGTCGCCATCGTCTCCGACTTCGACGGCGCCGACGACGAGACCACGAGCCTCGTGTCTCGCATGGCACGACACAACGACGTCCTGGCGATCCCCGTCTTCGACCCCGCGAGCCAGGAACTGCCGAAAGGTGGGCGCCTGGTCGTGAGCGACGGCGAGCTACAGGTCGAGATCGACCTCGAAAAGGGATCCACGCGAGAGCGACTGGAGGAGCAAGCCCGCGGACGCCTGGCCGGGGTCCTCGCCTGGCAGCAGAAGATCGGAGTCCCCGTGCTCCCCATTAGCACCGCCGAAGACGAGCTCGAGCAGGTCAGACGACTCCTCGGGCGGGTGACATCCGGAGGCGCGAGATGCATCCAGACAATCTGAACGACATCGTCACGCCCGAGGCAATCAGCTGGATGCCGCAGACGGTCGGATGGTGGGTGGTGTCGGTCATCGCCGCGCTCATCGTCGTTCGTTGGGGCTGGCTTCGATATCGCACCTGGCTGGCAGCCGGCTACCGGCGCGACGCGCTCGACGAACTGCACGAGCTGAAGGCACGACTGGGCGACCCGCTATCCCGGGGGGATGCGCTGGTCGCGATTCCGCCGCTGGTGAAGCGAGTCGTCCTATCCTCCGCGGCCCGGAGCGACGTGGCGTCGTTGAGCGGTACCGCATGGCTGCACTTCCTGAATCAGACCGCTCGGCGGTCGACGTTCACGGAGGGTCCGGGGAGCCTGCTCCCGACGCTGGCCTACGCTTCGTCCGACCGACTCGCGGCGATCTCCGATTCTGAAGTACACGCCCTCGTAGCGCTGGTCGAAGAATGGATCCGCACGCACGAGATTCCGGCTGCATCACCGGCGGCGGCGCAGTAGCCGATGTTCGAACTCGCCCACCCGTGGCTGCTGGCGGCCTTGCCGCTGCCCCTGTTCGCCTGGCGGTTTCTACCTGCGTACCAGGAGCGTGAAAGTTCGGTGCGCGTGCCCTTCCTCTCTGTCATCGCGGAGGCCACGGGAACCGAGCCGCGGAGGGGCGGGGTCGTCCTGCGTCGGAACCTCCTCCAGATCGTGCTCGCGCCACTGATCTGGTGCGCCCTCGTCGTGGCACTCGCGGGCCCCCAGATCGTGGAGCCTCCGATCGTGAAGACGGAGTCCGCACGCGACCTCATGCTTGCGGTCGATCTCTCGGGCTCGATGGACACCCGCGACATGTTCGACGCCGACGGAGAACGCATCACCCGCATGGACGCGACGATCGAGGTCATCGACGCGTTCATCGAGCGCCGCGAGGGCGACCGCATCGGCATGGTGGTGTTCGGCACCGACGCCTTCGTTCAGACGCCCTTCACCACCGACTACGATCTCATTCGATCCCAGCTCGCTCAGCTCGAAGCGGGCATGGCCGGCCCGCAGACGGTCATCGGTGACGGCATCGGCTTGAGCATTCGAGCTTTCGAAGCGAGCCAGGCGGAAGACAAGGTTCTGGTCCTGCTCACAGATGGCGCCGACACCGGGAGCAAGGTGCCGCCGGCCAGGGCCGCCGAGATCGCGGCGGGGGCCAACATCACGATTCACGCGATCGCCATGGGCGACCCGGATGCAGTGGGCGCAGCCGCACTCGATCTCGAAACGACGGATGCGATCGCGGCGGAAACGGGTGGCACGTCCTTCCTTGCCGAGGACCGGGACGCCCTGGACGAGGTCTATCGACAGATCGATGCCCTCACACCCGAAGAGCTGGAGACGACCAGCTATCGGCCAACGCGCCCTCTGTACCACTGGCCGCTGGCTTTCGCGCTTCTCGGTGTGCTCGGGTACCACTTCCTGATGGCGCTCGGCGCCGGAATGAGGAGGGTCGGGGCCCGTGCTTGAGCAGATGCTGGCGGACTTCCACTTCCTGCGTCCCCAATGGCTATGGGCGTTGGCACCGACTGTTCTGCTCTATCTCTTACTTTCCCGCCGGCTGGACGCGCGCCGTCGATGGCGTGCCGTGATCGCACCCCACCTGCTGGAGCATCTCGTGCTCGACGGGTCCGACGGTCCGCGGGTGCGTCCCATTCATCTCGTGACCGCGGTGGGCGTCCTCGCCACCCTGGCCGTCGCCGGTCCGACGTGGGAGCGCGAGGTATCGCCCTTCGCCGAAGACGACGCACCCCTCGTGATCGTGATGGACCTGTCGGTCTCGATGAATGCGATCGACGTGCAACCCACCCGTCTCGAGCGGGCGAAACAGAAGGTGCGGGATCTCCTCGAGCTACGGCCTGGGGCGCGAACCGCCCTCATCGCCTACTCCGGCTCCGCCCACACGGTGCTGCCGCTCTCGAATGACGTGTCGATGTTCGAGGTCTTTCTCGACGGGCTCGATTCCTCCGTCATGCCTGTGGACGGCAAGGATCCGATAGCTGCACTTATACTTGCGGATTCCCTGCTCGCTAGAGACTCGGTGCCCGGCTCCGTGCTCTTCCTGACCGACGGGATCTCCTCCGATGTAGCGCCCGCATTCGCGGAGCGAGAGGCCGAGTCGCAAGACGAGGTGATCGTCCTTGCGATCGGTACAACCGAGGGCGGACCGATCCGCTCCGGGCGAGACCAGTTCGTCACCGACGAGTCGGGACGGCGGGTCGTGGCAACTTTGGACCGCGCCGGACTCGACGCCCTCGGGGAGCAAACGTCGACGTTCATCGCAGGATCCACCGTCGACGCGCGTGATGTCGAGCGGATTAAGCGCCGAGTCCAGAGCAACCTCCGTCGGGTCCAACAGGACGACCCCACGGCTCGCTGGAAAGACGCTGGCTACTACTTCCTCTACCCGATCGTCCTTCTAGCCCTCCTCTGGTTTCGAAAGGGATGGACCGTCCGGTGGGGCGCCATCGCTCTGGTCGCCTGGACCGCTGGCTGTGCGACCGGCGGCCGGACGGGGAACACCGACGGCCTCGCCTCCGAGACGGACGAGCACGGTGGTGTCGCCGCAGGATTCCGCTTCGTCGATCTATGGCTCACCGCCGACCAACAGGGTCGACGCCTCTTCGACGCAGGCCGCTTCACGGACGCGGCCGCACGTTTCGAGGATCCTATGTGGCGGGCGACGGCGGCGTATCGGGCCGGCGACTATGAAGGGGCGATTCTGGCGTGGGCGCTCATCGAAGTCCCCGAGGCCGACTACGGAATGGGGAACGCGTATGCCCTGCGCGGTGACTATCCAAGCGCGGTCGCCAGCTACGACCGGGCACTCGCCGCACGACCGGCCTGGGTCGAGGCGAGAGAGAACCGAGACTTCGTGGCGTCTCTGATCCTGCCGCCTCCCGACGATTCCGGCGACCTCCCCGAGCCGGCTCCACCGCCGAACCTCGAGGCCGACGACGTCGAGTTCGACGACGAAGATCGACAGGGCGAGCGGGGCGAAGTCCCCCAGGAGCTGTTGACCGACGATGAACTGGCTGAGATCTGGCTCCGCCGCCTTCAGACTTCTCCCGAGGATTTCCTCCGCCGGCGGTTCCTGATCGAACAGGCGCGGCGGACCGGTCAGGGGGCAGATCGGTGAGACGCGTCGGCGCGCTGTTCCTCACGTTGGGGCTGGGACTCTCCGGCTCGGCGGATCTCGCGGGGCAGTCTCCCGCCCCGTCCCCTCGAGTTCGTGCGTCGATCGCACTCGACGAGCCCGTCGTGGTCGGCCAGCCGGTCACGGTGAGCATCGAGGTCCTGGTCCCGACGTTCTTCCGGGGCGCAC
>JBDGVS010000283.1:0-4913 GCA_039585535.1 Gemmatimonadota bacterium
CACGGAGGCGTGGGCCCGACGACACGAGAGGCTCGTTCGTGTCGTCGATCACTCCCCGAACCCAACGCAGGAGATTCACGTCGGTAACTCCGTCGTTCGACAGCGCTGCTATGCCCGAGAGCACGAAGCTCTCGCTCTCATAGAGCCGAGCCAGCCAACCCAGTTCGTACCCGAAGATCGCCGTTACGCCCTGGGCCAACAGAACACCCGCGTCCGTACCGACACGTCCGACCCCACCAATGCGACCCCACACCCCGAGCCAGGGTTGGACCTCGTGCATGTACTCGAACTCGAGTTCTGCAAAGAGAAGATCTCCGAGGAGCGCCGGAATCGTCGTCCCGTTCCCCAGGTCGAAAGACGGGAGGAACTCCACGCCTGTGAACTTCCCTCCTCCCGTGAGGTTCCGGACATGCGTTCGCGGGATGGCCGTCTCCGTGAACGGGTTCCAGATGAACCGGTGTCCACCAAGGACAGGGCGCGGCTCCTGTGTCTGCGCATGGACCTCGGTGGGCCGAAGCCCCATCGCCATGCCAGCGCCGAACAGGACCAACACCACGACCGACCGAAACGCGCTGTTCACCGGTCACCTCCGAGTCGCCAGGACACACCCGCCATGAGTTGAAAGCCACTGGAGCGCAGTCCGCTCGGAAGACCCGGGACGGGCATGTCCGCACTGCCCTCGAACGCCTTGGACAGGCTCTGCGAGTAGCGCAATTCGAGCGACACTTCGGGCTGCGTCCGTCGAACGAGACCGCCCGCACCGAACGTCCACGACAGGTCCGCCGATTCGAGTAACCCCTTCACGTCCTGCTCATCTGCGTCGCCGGTGACCAGGACCGCGGACGAGAGCACTCCGATCTCGAACCCCCCGGTCACGAAGCCTCGGCCGCCGGGAGTGAACACCTGTGCAACGACCGGCACGGACACGTAGTCCAGATTGAGAGAAAGGGAGTCGACTGGCTCTTCGAGACCCTCTACGTCGTAGAAGACACCCGCCCCCTTCTGTACCCATCCGGGCTCGACACGCAACACGACCGACGTGCCGAGTCGATACCCGATCAGGCCAGAGGCCAGGACCCGAACGTGCCGTCCGTAGGAGCCACCTTCCGGCGCCTGTCCGGCCACCGCGAAGGCAGCCAGCCCGGCCTGCGCTCCAACAACCCACTGACCGGCTGCACCTGCCGGGAGAATGAACGCAGAGAGCGCGAGTCCGGCCAACAGCCGGTTGAGCAGCGGACGGTGCCCGCGAGGTCGTCCCGGCATGTTGTGCTCGTGCTCCGGTCTTCAGTGTTTCCTGCCAGTCCGGAGAAGCTCGCACGACTAAGGCGAGGGCTGCAATATCCCGCAGCAGGGTCCCAACCGTTCGGTGCGGATCCGTGAAGGTCGGAGAAGCACACAGGGAACAGAGCACACCCCCGAGTGTCCTCTGCAGCCGAAGCCCACGTCCGAAGTCTGGAGTCCCGTGATGGCCCGAATCCTAGTCCTCTTCGCGCACCCCACCCTCGAGCGTTCACGGGTTCACCGAAGCCTCCTGCGAGTCCTTCCGGATCACCCGGACATCACGCTTCACGATCTGTATGAGGAGTATCCGCGGCTGGATATCGACGTCCGGCGGGAACAGGAGCTATTGCTCGCTCACGACGTCATCATCTTCCAGCACCCCTTCTACTGGTACAGCACACCCCCGATCCTGAAGCAGTGGCAGGATCTCGTCCTGGAGCATGGGTGGGCGTACGGCTCGGAGGGCACGCAGCTCATCGGGTAGACATTCCTGACGATCATCAGCGCCGGGGGTGGCGAGCAGGCCTACTGTTCGGCCGGATACAACCGATTCACAGTTCGCCAGCTGCTCGCACCGGTCGAGCAAACCGCGCAGCTGTGTGGCATGCGTTTCCTCCCGCCCTTCGTCGTCTTCGGCACCCACGGGCTGGACGCCCCCGGCATCACGGATCAGGCCGCCCGATACCGGACGCTGATCGAGGCCCTTCAGGCGGGTGAGCCAGACGAGCGGGAGCGCGAGCGTCTGGCCGGAGCGATCACGATCAACGGCTTCGTAGATCGCCTCGTCGGAGTCGGCTCATGAGTACCGAGACGTTCTTCCTCCAGGCCTTCGTCTACCTGACCGCGGCGGTCGTGGCCGTCCCGATCGCGAAGAAGGTCGGACTGGGCTCGGTGCTCGGATACCTTCTCGCCGGCGTCGTGATCGGCCCGTTTGTGCTCGGCCTGGTCGGTGCGGAGGGTGAAGACGTGATGCACTTCGCCGAGTTCGGCGTCGTCATGATGCTCTTCGTTATCGGACTCGAGCTCGAGCCTTCCCTGTTGTGGCGGATGCGGGCTCCCATCCTCGGCCTCGGAGGCCTCCAGGTCGCGATCACCGGAGGCATTGTCACCGGTATTTCGATCGCCCTCGGGATCGACTGGAGACCCGCTATCGCCATCGGTATGGTCGTCGCGTTGTCATCAACGGCGATCGTGCTGCAGACGCTGGCCGAGAAAGGACTTCTGAAGACGTCCGCCGGGCAAAGCGTGTTCTCCGTGCTGCTCTTCCAGGACATCGCCGTCATCCCGATGCTCGCGCTGATGCCTCTTCTGGCGACCGAGCACGTGGCGCTCACGGGCGACGAACACGCGGTAGCTGAAGCATGGATCTCGACGCTGCCGAACTGGGCGCGGGCGCTCGCGGTGCTCGGCGCGGTCGCGTTGATCGTGGGCGCGGGCCGGTACCTGCTTCGGCCCGTCTTCCGCATCATCGCGGGCGTCCGCATGCGTGAGGTCTTCACCGCGGCCGCGCTCCTGCTGGTCATCGGCATCGCCCTCCTGATGGGACAGGTCGGACTCAGTCCTGCGCTAGGGACCTTTCTCGCGGGCGTCGTGCTCGCGAACAGCGAATACCGGCACGAACTCGAAGCCAATATCGAGCCCTTCAAGGGCCTGCTCCTCGGCCTCTTCTTCATCGCTGTCGGTGCCTCGATCGACTTCGATATGATCGGCAACGCTCCCGGACTGATCGCCGGGCTCACCATCGGCATGATCGGTCTGAAGTTCCTCGTCCTGATGGGGCTGGCCAGAGCCTTCCGTCTTCCGACAGATCAAGCCTTTCTCTTCGCCTTCGCTCTGCCGCAGGTCGGCGAGTTCTCCTTCGTGCTGCTTTCGTTCGCACGTCAGGAAGGTGTTCTCGGCACGACGATGACCGAGCCGCTCGTCGCCGCGGTCGCTCTGTCGATGGCCGTGACTCCAATCCTTCTCACACTCAACGAGCGCGTCATCAGGCCACGCTTTGGGACACCTGTAGCGGACGACCGCGAAGCTGACGTCATAGAAGAATCGAACCAGGTGATCATTGCAGGCTTCGGCAGCTTCGGTTCGACCGTGGGGCGGCTTCTCCAATCCCAGGGGATCGGCACCACCGTCCTGGACCACGACTCCGAGCAGGTCGAGCTCCTTCGTCGGATGGGACTGAAGGTCTACTACGGGGACGCCACCCGAATGGATCTCCTCGAGACGGCGGGAGCGGCTTCGGCCCGCTTGCTGGTACTCGCACTCGACGACCCACCGACGACGCTGAAGATCGCCCGGGCCGTGAAGAAGGAGTGGCCGCACCTGACGATCTACGCGCGGGCCTTCGAATGGCGGGACGCGTCGGACCTCTATGAGGCCGGAGTGGAGCACGTCTACCGGGAGGCCCTCGACACCTCTCTCCGGCTCGGGACCGATGTCATGAGGAGTCTGGGCTTCCGCGCATACCACTCGGAGCGCGCCGCTCAGAAGTTCCTGCGCCACGATCAGGAATCACTCGAGTATCTCGCGACCCTGCGCGGCGAGGAAACCGAGGTTTTTATCTCCGCGGCGCGGCAGAGAATCGAATCGCTCGAGGCGATGCTGGCCGCAGACCTCAGAGACCGCCACCTGGAAGAGGATGCCGGCTGGGACCCGACGACCCTCAGAGAGGAGTTCGCAGGCGATGGCGCCCCGGGAACGAGTTGAATCGGGCCAGGACAGTCTGAGCGAAGTACGCGCGCCCGACGGCTAGATCGTGGGGCCCGAAAGAGGTCCGCCCCGGATTCGGGGAGAGCGACGCCGTGCGCGCGACCGACGTCGAAGACCTCGGAGATGGCCAGACGCTGAAGCTCCGCACCGAGCGGGTGCCCCCGAACCGACCCCATGTTGCGCTCTCCAAGCGCACAGAGCACGGACAACACGCAAACCACGGCCATCTTCTCCCACAGCTCGACAGTGATGTCCTCTCGAGCTTCGACGCCGACGATCGTGTCGGCGAATGCAGCCGCCATCAGCTCTGCAAAGCGGCCCACGACGATCCGCTGATGTGCGGCCTTCCGCTCGACCACTCCGGGCTCGACCCGGAACGACGTCATATAGGCGACGCCATCGTCTAACTGTTCGCGCGGGATACCGTGTTCGACGAGTCGATCGACAGCTGTGACGCCGTTGAGCAGGGAGACGATCGACGTCCCCCGACCGGCCAGGTGACGCAGCTGTGGCGCGATCTCATCTACCGAGAAGGTCTTGGTCACGAGAAACGCCAGGTCGGCCTCTTCCACCTCGACCGCAGACCTCACACATCTCGGACGAGCTGTGAAGTCACCGGCATGACTCTGAACCCTCAGCCCGTCACGCTCGATCGCGTCCCGATGAGCTCCACGGGTGACCAGCGTGACCTCATGCCCGGCCTGATCCAGAACGGCTCCGATGTAGCTGCCCAGACCACCAGCTCCTACGACGACGATCTTCATCGCGACATCGCCGGTTCGAAATGCTCAGGCATCGGTTACACACCCCAGGGACGCGGACGACACCGACCGGATGTACCGAAGCAGCACGCCCCGATCGGCAGCAGGTGGGCGAGGGCTCCATGCAGCGGCCCTGAGATCCCTCTCGGACGCCTCGACCCCCCA
>JBDGVS010000284.1:0-4052 GCA_039585535.1 Gemmatimonadota bacterium
CGCCACCCACGTCCACTCGATCTGAGGCACGACCAGCGTCGATCTCCCCTCCACACCCGCGGCCTCGAAGCTCGCCTTTTCCCACGTGAGGGAAGCCGTCTCACGAAACGGCCCACGGAGTTGGGCCCGACCGAGACCGGCCCGGATCACCCGGGTGGAGCTCCACGTAGGACTCACGTCACCGAGGTTGCCGAAAACGCTGTAGACCGAGGTAGACGGGAACGGACGAGGGATGTTGTACCGTCCTCCGACACTCAACTCCACCTCAGACACGCGCAGCTCCGCCTCGGCATTGTGCGCCTTGCGGTTGATGCGTCGGAGGCGGACCCCGAGCGTGCCGCGGAAACCGGTGTCGGTACCGAACCCCGCAGCGATCTCGTAGCGCTGAGGACGGGCTGGTGCGAGTACGAAGGTCACCGGGACGGCAAACTCTTCGGCGCCCTCGATATCGAGCTCCAGATCGGCCCTTCCGAACCACGGACCCGTGGTGAGCGCTACCTGAGATTCGCGCAGACGAGCCGCATCAAAGGGTTCTCCCTCGACGGCCGTCACGTACCCGTCGACATGGTCCGGCTCGAGCACGTCCTGTGAGACGGTAATCGGCCCGAAGCGGTAGCGTGGCCCCGTCTCGAAGTGGAACACGACCTCGGCTGAAGCGGCGCCCCGGTCGACGAGGATCTGCGCCGTATCGAATCGGGCTTCGAAATACCCGTGGTTCCGGGCATATCGGAAGAAGACGGCCTTCGCGCCTTCATACCGCGCATGTCGCAACGTGTCGCCTGCTGTGATACGGAGGCTGTCACCGAGGGATACAAAGGCGGAATCGCTCGCGCCGGGGCCGGTGAGCTGGTAGTCGACCCGAGTTACGATCGTCGGCGGACCGGGGTCGACGTCGAAGGAAGCCACCCATTCGCGGCCGCTCCGAACCAGCTCGGACCGCACATCCGGACTGTACCTGCCGAACGGCTCGAGGGCGCGTCGGATTTCTCCAGGGGCACGATCGAAGAGCGAGACAGCCCGATCGGGCGAGAGATCCACGCTCGCTTGGCGATAGAGCGACACGACCGCTCTCGCATTCGCCTCGAGTGCCGCTTCGAGACCTCGCAGCTCTACCGAGACCCGTACCCCGTTCTGACCCTCGGCCGCACGGGGCACGACAGCGAGGAGCATGAGCACCCCTGTCGCTAGTCGTGTCCACGGCACAGCCACCCGTCGAAGGGTGGCGCTGCGGTACATGGTGGGTAGGAGCAGGGTCATATCGGTTCGAGGCCTGTACACCTCCCGAGGCGAGAGATCCCTAAATTGAACAGCATGAAGATCCTTAGAACCATCTCGCTCGTATTCCTGATCGCAGCCTGCGGTCCGTCGGACGACCTGTCCTCGGCCGCACGCAAGATGACGGCCATCGAATCTGGTCGGCCATTCACGATCCCGACCCAGACGCTCACGGCGCACACGGGGGAGCCCTTCGAGTTGCGCGCGGGCACCACCGGCCGCTTTGCGCTCCTCTTCTTCGGCTACACCTACTGTCCGGACATCTGCCCGATCCAGGTGGCGACGGCCAACGCCGCGGTCGAGCGACTGTCGGAGGAAGAGCAGGCCCGGGTCGTGCAGATCTTCGTGACCATGGACCCGCAGCGCGACACGCCGGCAAGACTCTCAGAGTGGCTCGGCGCCGTGCAGTCACCCGCGATCGGACTTCGCGGATCCACCACCGAGCTCGAAAGCCTCCTCGGTGAGATGGGCTTCGTGATGCCCCCCAGGTCGAGTCGCCAGCTTCTCCCCGGCGGTACGGCAGAGGATTACCTCGTCCCCCATCCGACCTCGCTCTTTCTCATCACCCCGGACGGGCTCGGGCGTTTCCAGTACCCGCACGACCGCGGCACGCCAGCGCAGATCGCGGCAGACCTGCAGCGGCTCATGAAGCTCGAGTGGCTCGGCACTCCGTGAGGACTCTCGCGTCGATTGTGACCCTCATGGCTATCGTCACCGCTCTCACAGCCTGTGAGCGAGTCGGTCCCAACCCGAACGCCTCGATCGTCGTCGCGTCCATTTCGATCACGGATGCGCGTATCCCCGAGAGTCCGACCGGCGAGCGCCTGGCCGTATACGCCGAAATCGAGAACAGTGGGAGAGACGACACACTCATCGCGCTCCGGGCGGATATCGCCGAAGCAGGGAGTCTCCACCTCATGGAGATGTCCGAGGGGATGATGACGATGCGGCCGACCCTCTCGCTCGACCTCCCGGCTGGCAAGACGCTCAGCCTTCGAACGGGCGGTGCCCACGGCATGCTGGAGGGCCTGAGCGAGATCCCGGAAGCCGGCGCTGTGGTAGAGGTGACCTTCGTCTTCGAGTCGGGCACCGAGGTCCTCGTCCCCGTGCCCGTGGTGTCCCTTTCGGACCTCGTGAACGGGGCCTGACACGCCCTTCCCATCCCCTGCGCGCCCTGAGAGACTTCTCCTCCCGGACGCGTCCCTCAACCGCACATCGATCATGAACACCGCCGACATCCTCGCCTCTCTCGATATCGCAGACGAAAACTTCGGAGGCTTTGCCGGCGAATGGCTGGGTTCGGGCCCCCTGATCGAGGTCCACACGCCGATCGACGGCAGTCGGCTTGCCTCGGTTCGTGAGGTTACGGAAGAGGAGTACGACCAGATCGTGGAGCGGGCCCACGCGGCCTTCCTCGAGTGGAGGAAGATCCCTGCGCCGAAGCGCGGCGAGCTCGTACGGCAACTCGGGAACAAGCTCCGCGAGAAGAAGTCGGCCCTCGGAGCACTCGTCACCCTCGAGATGGGGAAGATCAAGGCGGAGGGCGAGGGCGAAGTACAGGAGATGATCGACATCTGCGACTTCGCGACGGGACTGTCTCGCCAGCTCTACGGGCTCACGCTCGCCAGCGAGCGCGCCGATCATCACATGCGCGAGCAGTGGCATCCGCTCGGTGTGGTCGGTGTCATCAGCGCGTTCAACTTCCCCGTGGCAGTCTGGAGCTGGAACGCAGCGCTCGCCGCGGTCTGCGGGGACGCCACGTTGTGGAAACCGTCCGAGCGCACTCCACTGACCGCCGTCGCGGTGACGAAGATTGCCGTGGAAGTGTGTCGTGAGAACGACGTCGATCCGGCCATCTTCTCACTGGCAGTCGGACAGGGCCTGACCGTCGGGGAACGACTCCTCCACGACCGGCGCGTCCCGCTCGTATCCGCCACGGGCTCGTGCCGGATGGGCAAGCGGGTCGGCGAGGTCGTGGGCTCCCGCCTCGGCCGGTCGATCCTCGAACTCGGCGGCAACAACGCGATCGTGGTCACCCCTCACGCGAATCTCGATCTCGCCCTTCCGGGAATCGTCTTCGGCTCGGTGGGCACCGCAGGCCAGCGGTGCACCAGCACCCGCCGCATTATCGTCCACCGCGCCGTCCGTGACGAGCTCGTTTCACGGCTGGTGAAGGCGTACGAGGGTGTGCGGATCGGAAACCCACTCGACGACGACACGCTCATGGGCCCACTGCTCAACCAGGCTTCGGTCGACGCGATGATGGCCGCGAAAGAGAAGGTCGTCGCAGAGGGTGGTGAGGTCCTCTACGGCGGTGAGCGCCTCGAGGGTGACGCCTACCCCGGCGGCCTGTACGTCCAGCCGTGCATCGCGCGGGCAGAGAACGGTTTCGAAATCGTGCAGGACGAGACCTTCGCTCCGATCCTCTACATCCTGGAGTACGGAAGTGAAGACGCGTCGCCCGCCGAGGCGGTCGCCGAAATGGACGAAGCGCTCGCGATCCACAACGCCGTGCCGCAGGGGCTCTCGTCGTCGATCTTCACCGACCACTTCCGTGAAGCCGAGTACTTCCTCTCTCACCGCGGAAGCGACTGCGGAATCGCGAACGTGAACATCGGCACCTCGGGCGCGGAGATCGGGGGCGCGTTCGGCGGGGAGAAAGAGACCGGTGGCGGGCGCGAGTCTGGCTCCGATGCCTGGAAGGCGTACATGCGTCGCCAGACGAACACGGTGAACTGGAGCACAGAGCTACCGCTCGCTCAGGGAATCTCCTTCGG
>JBDGVS010000285.1:0-4039 GCA_039585535.1 Gemmatimonadota bacterium
TGCAGGTCGATGTGGACTTCGACCAGGCGCGGGAGTTCGACGCCGCCAACCGGATCAACTTCTTCTATGAAGGCGGCGAAGACGATGTGCTGAGGCGACTCGAGGTCGGCGACGTGACCTTCAATCTCCCGCGCTCGCGCTTCCTCACGGAGGGCATCCCCGCAGGTAACTTCGGCTTTCAGGCCGAGGGGCAGGTGGGTCCCGTGGACTTCCAGACCGTCTGGGCTCAACAGCGCGGTGATCTGAACACCCGGGTCTTTCAACTCTCCGGACTCGGAGACCAGCGCTCCTTCGTTCAGGAGGACACGCTGGTCCTGGACGACGCCGACTACGTGCGGGGGCAGTTCTTCTTCCTCATCGATCCGACACAGATCGACCGGTACCCGCACATCGATGCCCAGGAGCTCGATGCAGCGTCTGCGTCGCCGGCGATCGCTCCGGGAGAGCAGGCGATCCAGCTCTATCGCTTCGAGGATGACCCGGTATTCCGGCAGCAGGTCGAGGGCTTCATCCAGGCGGACGCCGTCGCCGACGGGCCGGGCGGTCAGGTCCGGGAGTCCGGGTGGTTCCGATATCTCCAGGAAGGGATCGATTACTTCGTGCACCCGAGTGGTCTCTGGGTGGCGCTTCGTCAGCCACTCAGCCGCGAGGAGATGTTGGCGGTCACGTACATCACTGCCGTGGGTGACACGATCGGCGACTACAACCCCGAGGTGATCTACAACGACGGCGGGCGTCCCGAACTCCGACTCCTGAAGGCTTCCGGCGCGAACCACCAGCCGGGTCGTCCGACGTGGGATCTGGAGATGCACCAGGTGTATCGGGTGTCGGGGTCGCCGGATGTCGAGCCTTCCTCGGTCGAACTCAGCGTATCACTGGGGGAACTGTCCGCCGGTCGCACCTTCAAGCGCCGGCCGTCAGGTGAGGACATCACCTTCCTCCGTCTCTTCGGACTCGACGAAGAGGCCCCGGTCGATCGTCTGGATCCGTCGTTCCTGTATTCGGCGGAGGAAGACTTCTTCCAGGATCAACCGCCGGTGCAGGGGACCTTCGTCGTCTTTCCGACACTGCGCCCCTTCGCAGAGCCGCCGCCCGTGCCCTCGCTCGGTCTCGATGAGAATGGGACGGGGACGATTCTCGGGGATGACGCGAATTCGCGAATCTACTTCGAGGAGGATCCCTTCGAACGCGACAACTCCGGCCGCTTCCGTCTGACGCTTTCGTATCGGATTCGATCGGAGGGGCTGATCTCATCGTTCTCTCTAGGTGCTTTCGGGATCCGCGACGGGAGTGAGCGCATCTTCCTCGGGGATCGAGCCCTCACACGAGGGACCGACTACGAGATTGATTACGACGTAGGTCAGGTCCGGCTGCTGGAACCCGAAATCCTCTTCGCGTCCGTGCCGGAGGCGTCGGTGCGAGCCACGTGGGAGCAGCGGTCACTCTTTCAGGTAACGCCGACTCAGGTTTTCGGCTTTCGCACGCACTCGGATCTCGGGGCCGGCGGCGGGATCGACTTTCTCGGTCTGTACCAGGCCGAGCGGACCGTTGCCAACCGTTCCATCCTCGGTACGGAGCCCGGCTCGGCCATGGTCGGCGGAATCAGCGGCCGGTACGGATCGCCGATGGCGTGGATGGATCGCTTCCTCGAGTCGCTGCCCGGACTGAACTTCGCGGGGGCGTCCACCTTCGCCGTCGATGGAGAGGTCGCCCTGTCGCTCCCGAACCCCAATACGCAGGGGCGCGCGTTCGTAGACGACTTCGACGGCGCAGCGGAGCTTCCCGTCGCACTGCCCGCAGCGAACTGGCAACTCTCCAGCGCTCCCGAGTTTCGCGACGGCGCCGAGTCCGTTCTTCCCCCGATCGTGGACGCATCGACCGCGGCTTCGCTGGTCTGGCAGGACCGATGGATCATTCAGGCGCCGAATGGGGACAGTCTGGGAGTGCACGAGGGGTTGTTCCCACGTACCGAGATCGACAATCAGATTCGAGTCGCCGGGTCGGAGGTCCGAGAGCCCGGACTACTTCTCTCGCTCGGTTCCAGCCCCGCGGGCGCCGGGCCCGGGTGGCGCTCCACGATGACGCCACTGTCCACCAACGGCCTCGATCTCACCAAGACCGAGTTCCTCGAGTTCTATGTGGCTGGCTCGCAGTCCATCTCACTCGTCGTCGATCTGGGGACTGTGAGCGAAGACGCGCTCTTCGTGGACGAGAACGGGAACACGACAGGCGTGCGCGCCGACGGTCGCGCGTGGGGGCTGGGTCGGCTCGATCAGGAATCCGACCCTCGACTGGGAGAGATCTGGAGCGACACTCGTGACGAGCTCGGCGTGTGGGGTGAGACCTGCAAGTCCGAACCGGGACGTATCTATCCGCTCGGTGACGAACGGGCATCATGCACGGCAGGTAACGGTCGTCCGGACACGGAGGACCTCGACAGCGACGGGAATCTCGACACGCCCGAGCGCCACCTCCGTTATGTGGTGACCCTCGATGGGACTTCGCCCTTTCTGGAGCGAGCACGGAGTGAGACGGGCACCGACTTTCAGCTATATCGAATCCCGATCCGAGGGTCGGCCGGAGTCGAAGTGGGCGGTCCGATCGGCGAGGCCGACCTGCGAGCGATTCGCCATCTCCGGGTCACCGCGACCGGCGCTTCCGGCTCGGTTCAGATCGCCCGCATGCGGCTTGTGGGTTCGCGCTGGATCAAACGAGCCGGTGAGGGCGTTCTCAGCGGGATCGTTGGAGACACCCTCTC
Organism: Gemmatimonadota bacterium; assembly: GCA_039585535.1. Classification (GTDB taxonomy): domain Bacteria; phylum Gemmatimonadota; class Gemmatimonadetes; order Longimicrobiales; family Gaopeijiaceae; genus UBA2589. The sequence goes on from JBDGVS010000285.1 coordinate 2,759, forward strand.
CGGACTCGGGTCGATCGAGGTGTCGTCAATCTCGGCGCTAACGAGCGAAGGGTACGTGTCTCCGCCCGGAGTGCTCGAAGAGCTGGCGGATCCCACGCAGGCGTTTTCCGGGCAGGGCATCGAGTTCAACGAGAAGTCCCTCGGGCTCGCCTTCGAAGGCATCCCCGACGGCGCTCGCGCCGAGGTGTATTTCCGATTCCCGCAGCGGCCTCGGGATTTTCTGCAGTATCGCGAAGCACGCCTCTGGGTTGTGGCGCGCTCCGGAGATTTCGGATCGACACGAGCCAACCGATTCTTCTTCAAGGTCGGAAGTGACTCGGAGAATTTCTACCTCTATCGTGCGCCCCTGACGCCCCCGACAGGGTCGGCTCTCACCCCGGCGGATTGGTTGCCCGAGGTGGTCATCGACTTCCGGCAGTGGCTGGATCTCAGGCGCATAGCAGAGGAGCAGCTATCCTTTGCGCCACCCGGGCCAGGAGATCCACCGGTGACCGTCTGGTCCGCAGACTCGACGTACGCCGTGGTCCTGGCAGATCGTGGCCGGGCGCCGAACCTCGCGGCCGTACGGGAACTCTCGATGGGCGTGTGGAACGAGACGGGTCTCCCGCAGGACGGTGAGGTGTGGATCAATGAGCTGCGCCTTACCGACGCGATCCGTGACGCCGGCATCGCCGGCTCGTTCAACGCCGAACTCGACGGTGCGGGTGTGGTCACCGCGCGTGTGAATGTGACGGACCGTGGGGCGTTCTTTCGCCAGCTCCGCGATCGCGCGACGTACCAGGACGACCGGACCGTCAATGTATTCTCGTCGCTCGCAGTCGATCGCTGGCTCCCGAGCGCATGGGGGCTCGACCTCCCGGTGACGTATGAACACGCGCGGGCCAGTCAGGCGCCGGTCTTGCTCGCGAATTCGGACGTTCGCGCGGACCAGATTCAGAATCTTCGGGATACCGATGCGACTCAGAACCGGGTCGGGGTCTCTCTTCGGAAGCGGACCCGAAGTGCGAACCCGGTTGTGAGCTTCCTGGTCGATGGGTTCGATGCGCGAGCGTCTTATGCGCGCGCGGCAGGATCCACGGTCACAACGGAAAGCGGATCTCGAACCGTCGATGCGGGGGTGGGATGGTTCCGGGAGCCCGAACCGAAAGACATCGGGCTCGTTCCTGGCTTTGCGCGCGGGACCGTCCGGGCCCTCCTGCCGGGCTTTCTCGAAGGCAAGGTCGCGGACGCGCAGCTACGGCTCACTCCGGAGAGGGTATCCTTCGGCGGCTCGTACTTCGA
>JBDGVS010000286.1:0-4034 GCA_039585535.1 Gemmatimonadota bacterium
TTTCCGGAATCCGCTCGGAGACGGAGTACGAGAGCACTCCGTAGATCCCGAGGCTTGCAAGAAGAAGTGCACTCAGCGCAAAAGCCACCAGGATCTGGAGGGTGAAGCGGCGCGGTGAAACCGAAGTTTCGACCATCGAGTCGAGCGTGCGCCAATCCTCCGTCGGCATCTGAGCCTCGATCTGCCGAATCGCCTGGCTCACGGGGCCCGTCACGCTCTCCGCCGGAAGCTCCGTACGGACGACCATCTCTACGGTCTGGAAGGCCCAGAGCTGACCCATCGGGAAGTAGACTTCGCTGTCGGCGCCGAGTTCGAGGGCCCGATGTTTCACATCGCCCACGATTCCCACGACCTCCGCCTCGCCATACCACATGTCGAGCTTCCGCCCCATCGCGTTCCCGTCGAAGATCGTGCGAGCCGCCTCCTCGTTGACCACGATCACCAGTCGACCGTCTTGGTTGTCACCGGAGTTGAAGTAGCGGCCCTCCACGAGCGGAATCTCCATCGCCTGCAGATAGCGATGATCCACGACATGGGGGAAGAAGCCCTCGCCTTCGTCGTCCTCGTACTGCTTGTCGACCACTCGCGATCCCCATGTCCGGTTCGTCCCGAGTGGAAGCGCGTCCACGAGCCCCACAGCCTGGACGCCGGGCAGGGACGCGACGTTCGTGACGATCTCGTCGAAGAATGCGTTGATCTCGGGAAGGGTGTCGAACGATCGAGACGACGCCAGCTGCCACCCAATTGCATGGGTCGCCTCGAAGCCGAGATCGACGTCCATCACCTCCTGAAAGCTTCGTACGACAAGTCCGCCGAACACGAGGAGCACGCAGGCCATGGCGACTTCGCTAATGACCAGGAGCTCGCGCAGTCGACGAGCTCCGCGACTTCCGCCGCCACCCCTCGCGCTACCGCCCAGTGCCTCCGACTCTTCGCCCTCCGAAACCTGGAGCGCGGGAACTGCGCCCACAGCCAGCCCGGCGATCACGGCGATCAGCACCGTGAAGCCGAGTGCCGCCCCGTCGACGGAAATCGAACTCAGCATCGGGATCTCGAGACCGGAGCTCGACGACACGAACTGCGTCGCGGCTCGGGCGATGACCACGCCGACGATCGCTCCGCTGAAGGAGATCATCACGCTCTCGACAAGCAGTTGGCGGACAAGCCGACCTCGAGTGGCACCCAGCGTCCGGCGCACCGCCATCTCCCGCTTCCGACGGGGACTCCGCGCCAGGAGCATATTCGAGAGATTGACACACACGATCAGCATGACCAGTCCAGCAGCCGCTGCGAGGAGCATCATCCCAGCCCGAAATGGCCGACCGATGCGCTCCTGAAGGCCGCTGATCCTGCCTCCAAGGCCCCATCGTTCAGGGTCGGCCTGCTCAAGCGCGGCAATCACACTCTCGAGCTCAGACTGCGCGGCCGGAATGCTCACACCGGGGGCCAGTCGAGCCACCATCGTGGTCGTGTTGCCCCAGTTGTCGGTCTCGTCGGAGATCGGCCAGGGCAAGAGGATGTCCACCGACGCGGTCGGCGTGAATACCGAGGCGAAGTCGAAATCCTCAGGGAGCACGCCTACGACGGTATACGGCTCGTCGTTCAAAGGGAGGGTCACCCCGACGATGGCCGGGTCGGCGGCAAAGCGACGAACCCAGAAGCCGTGCGTCAGGATCATGGCTCGAGGACCGTCCTGCATCCCTTCGTCACGCGAGAAGTTCCGGCCGACAACCGGCTGAACCCCGAGCACGTCGAGCAGGTTGCCCGTGACATCGGCCCCCTGGAGCCGTTCCGGCTCACCACCGCCACTGAGGTTGTAACTGGCCTGGTCGAAGAAGGCATTGAATCCGGCGATGGCCTCGAACGATCGCGCTTCGTTCCGGAAGTCCCTGACGTTCGAGGTGCGGGACGTCACACCCGAGAGGCCACCCGTTCCATCCCCGTTCTCGATGAGGACGAGTTGCTCCGGGGCCTCGAACGGGAGTGGCTGGATCAGGAGGGGACTCATCACGCTGAAGACAGCGGTCGCTGCACCGACGCCGAGCCCGATGATGAGCGTCGCAAATACGAAGAAGCCTCGATCCCGTCGAATCGCTCGAAGCGCGTACCCGAAGTCCTGCGCGAACCCGTTGGTGCTCAGTGCATCCCTCATGCCCGTCCCCTCCCTGTCGTGTTCACGTACGATCGGGCGCCCCAGCGCCCGTCCGATCCAGGCTTCGGCGGCCAGACCAGCCGCCTCCTTCCAATACCAGCGGTGCGCCACACCACGACCGTCTCGGCGCAGTCGCGCGACGAAGTCCTCTTCCAGATCTCCCAAGACGGAGGCCGCCACCTCAGTGGACCCAAGGGCCCGCGCGAGAAGGCGCGTTGGCATCTCAGGGGGGCGTTCTTCAGTCATCAGGTGGACGTCGCCCGACCAAGGCCGTCGAAGAAGCGCAGGAGCACGTCACGCGACGCACGAGCGACCTCGACACCCTCACGCGTCACCGCGAGCCGCCGCATGGGGTGGCCTCCGCGCTCAGGCGTTCCACTCGGCTGGATCTCCCATTCGATCAGCCCTTTCCCCTGCAGCCGATCGAGCGTGCGATACAGTGCGCCGCGGGTAACGGTACGATCCGCGTTGGCCTCCAGGTCTTCGCGCACCCTGTTGGCGTACGGCTCGTCCTGTTGGCGGAGGATCGCCAGTAGAACCAAGAGCTCGAATTCACCGACCTTCGCCATGTCTTGCTCCGAAGAATACGTTGTATACCACGCGGGGTATACATCGTATGCTTCGACGCAGGAAGCGATCAGAAGGTTGGAAGCGGTTACCCGGCCGGCTTCTCCGCCGTGAAGAGAACCGCCTTCACACCGTATGCCTCAGCAGAGTCTTGTGTCGACTGGTGTCGGAATCGAAAGCCCGGAACCACCACCGACTTCACCCGCTTGAACCCTTCCTGCTCGAGCAGAGCAAACAACTCTCCCTCCGGGAGAGCGCCTCCGATTCAGGAAGCCCAGAGCTTGGGGTCGTTCACGATCGACTGGGAGAGCTGCTTGGCGCTCACGATATCCGTGATCGAGATGCGCCCGCCGGGCTTCAGCACCCGGTATAGCTCACGGAGCACCTTCCTCTTCTGGAAGGAGAGATTGATCACGCCGTTCGAGATCGCGACGTCGATCGAATCGTCTTCGAGAGGAAGGTCTTCCATCCGCCCTTCCCGGCACTCCATCTGTGCGCCCGTGCTCTCGGCGTTCGCCCGCGCCCGGCGGCACATCGCAGGGTTGAGGTCCACTCCGATCACGCTGCCGGTGGGACCGACATCCCAGGAAGCGATAATGCCGTCGAGCCCGGCGCCTGCACCGAGATCGAGAACGGTCATGCCTTCTTCGAGAAAGCTGCGTACGTGCGGGTTGCCCACACCGGCGAATGAGGCCACCGAGCCCTCAGGAGCCCGGTCCAGCAGTTCCGGCGAATACCCGAAGCGCTCCGCCGCCTCACGCCCGTGGTAAAAGTGGAAGTCGCCGTCAGGCTGCTCGGCAACGTCCTCATACATCCTGAGGATCTCATCCTTCAACGTCGCTTCGAGCGACTCCTGCTCATCTGCGATGCTGCGGGTTGGTGTCGCGGGCACGAGGGTCGCCTCTCTCTCGGTGGATATCGATTACACACCGAGGTACAGAATAGTGCGGCCAATCGGCTCACGCTCCGGCCCCTGCGTCGATACACACCCGTCCCTGTCAGTGCCCGCGCTTGCGCCCCCCAGGGGATGTCGGGAGCTTGCCGTGCCTCTTCGACCGCCCTTCGTACCTGCCCATGACCGAAGTTGAATCCTCGTCCGAGGCTGCTCGGGCCCGCTTCCAGAGCACCCTGATCAAGGTGCTCCTCGTGCAGGCCGGAGCACTCACGTTCCTCGGCCTTCTGCAGCTCCTCTACACAGGCTGAGGGAGTCCGGCATGCATTGGCTCAACTGGGTCGTGGTCGTCACATATGTCACGTGGGTGGTCGTCGACGGGCTCAGGAAGTCCAAGGGCACCGACACGATTTCCGGGTACTT
>JBDGVS010000286.1:4047-7241 GCA_039585535.1 Gemmatimonadota bacterium
CCTCCCATGGTGGGTGGTCGGCCTCTCGGTGATGGCTACGCAGCTCTCCGCCGTGACGATGATCGGAACGACCGGGCAGGGCGCGACCGACGGGCTCCGCTTCGTGCAGCTCTACTTCGGCCTGCCACTGGCGATGGTCATCCTCGGCGTGACGCTCGTGCCACTACTTCATGGCTCCGGCGTCTACACCGCGTACGAGTACCTCGAACGCCGTTTTGACGCGAAGACGCGCTCACTGACCGCCTTCCTCTTCCTGCTTTCCCGCGGGATGTCGTGCGGTACGATCATCGCCGCACCCGGCGTCGTCTTCAGCGCGATCTTCGGGATTCCGCTCGCGTGGAGCGTGGCGATGATCGGAATCCCCACGGTTCTCTACACGATGGTCGGAGGCGTTCAGGCGGTCGCGTGGGCCGACGTCAAGCAGATGGTGCTGATTGTCGTGGCGCTCCTGGCGATCGTGGTCGTGCTCATCTTCCAGATGCCTGTGAATCCGCACGATGCACTTCAGATCGCAGGGGCCACCGGCCGGCTGCAGACGTTCGACTTCTCCTTCAACATGAACGAGACGTACACCTTCTGGTCGGGCGTGATCGGCGGAACCTTCCTGATGCTCTCGTACTTCGGTACGGACCAGAGTCAGGTGCAGCGATACCTGACGGCCCGCTCCGTAGACGAGGCACGTTCGTCTCTGCTGATCAGCGCGTACTGGAAGATTCCGCTCCAGGCGCTCGTGCTGCTCGTCGGTGTCGGCGTCTTCGTCTACTACCAGTTCGTGCAGCCACCCCTGCTCTTCAATCCAGCCCATGAAGAGGCGGTCGTCGCGGAAGCCGGTAGCGCGTACGCCGAGATGCAGGAGACCTACGGGGAGGCATTCACGCTCCGTGAGTCGGCAGCACTCCGGGTCGCCGCTGCGGACGGTGATAACGATGCTGCAATGGAGGACTTCCTCGCGCGCGAAGCCGACATCCAGACCGTCCGCGGGGAGGCCCTCGCGCTTGCCGAGGAAGTCACCGGTGAATCATCGCGAGATGTGAACTACATCATCCCTCGCTTCGTGCTGTCAGAACTCCCTATCGGCCTGGCGGGCCTCTTCATCGCCGGCGTGATCGCCGCGGCGATGTCGAGCATCTCTTCCGAGCTGAATTCGCTCGCCACCACCAGCGTCATCGACTTCTACCGGAGGTGGGTGAAGCCCGAGGCCACCGATGCGCACTATCTGAACGTGTCGAAAGGCGCGACCGCGCTGTGGGGGACCTTCGCATGCATTGTGGCGACCTATGCGGCCACGCTCGGCTCCCTTATCGAAGTCGTGAACCGATTCGGATCGTTCTTCTACGGTTCGATTCTGGGCGTCTTCCTGCTCGCGATGATTCCACGTTCCCGCGGGACCGGTGCCTTCGTCGGGCTCATCGCGGGGATGGGGACCGTCGGCGCAGTCACCTTCGGAGCCCCGTCGGTGTCCTTCCTCTGGCACAACGTCATCGGAGCCGTCGTGGTCCTGGTGGTCGGCCTTCTGATCGGTAGCGCGGGCTCACCGCCCGAAGAGGGTGTGACGACCTAGGGCTCGGAGGCCACGTCTACAACGGTTCGAAGACGTTCTGCCGCCTGCTCGTGCAGACCGTTGATGATCGCGAGCCAGCCGAAGACGTCGGCGATGTGATCGATGGTCGGATCGCGACCGATGATGTGACTCACGGCGGCGATGACGTTGTCCGACGAATTCGCGTAGACGTCGAGCACCTCGTACGCCCGCGCCATCTCGATGACCCATTCGTACTCGAAGTACGGAGCCGCCTCGCTGCCCTGAGCGACCTCCCATGCGGCGTGGGAGATCTCTGGCAGAACGATCTCCAGATCGCCTTCCATCGCGGCCATGTCCCCCGCCTCCAGCACCACTGCGAGGACCCCCTGCATCGTCAGGAGTGCATGCCTCGTGTCATCGAGTTCCTGAAGGTTCGCCTCCACCTCGGCCACGACGGCAGCCTGAGCTCTGTCCGCAAACTCCAGTAGCCGCTGCTCCTGACGCCACTCTTCGAGGGCCAGTGCTACAAGCACAGCGAAGACCACCATGGAGGCTTCGAGCAGAAGCTTGAGGCCGCGTCCGCGGATGTCAGACAGATCTGCCATCACAGTCCTCTTCCGCGGACGTCCGCGGACCACCGGTCGAGCCAGAGCGGAAGCGAGTCCACCACCATCTCCAGATCGACAAGGTCGTCGTCTCTGACCGGGCTCCAGCCGGCGGGCCAGTGCTCACCACTCCGTCCGACACGGCTGAGGTGCTCCACGAAGCGCTCGGCGAGATTGGAGATGTTGCTGGTCGCGACCGTCCCAGCGCCCGACACCTGCACGGGGCCTCCACTCTCCGGCACCCGAAAGTAGAGCGTCTCGTTGTCTTCTCTGGCCTCCTCTACCGTCGCGAGTCTAACGATGGCCAGGGATGAGGTGCCGAGCCGCAGGGAGCGAAGCGCCTCCTCCTCATCGGGCACATATGAGACGACCTGTCCATCGAGGCGCTCCAGCCATTCAAACCCGATCCACGACTCTCCCTCTGTCCGGGTGCGTTCGGCCACGATCGCTCCTGCCAGGAGCCCACCGACCTCCGACCGACTCGGGTCCGGCACGACGATCTCATCCGCCCAACGGTGATGAAGCAGATCCAACCAGTCTCTCGGCGCCTGAGCGATCGTGACGACGTTTCGGTCAAAGGCGATAACGAACGGCGTCGAGCGGAGCGGCATCCATCCGCCGAGTCGACCACTTCGGGCGGCCTGATCGAGAGCGACAGCCGAAGCACCCCACCAGACGTCGAAGGGAGCCGGCTCGCTCTCGTCCATGACCTCACGAAGCGACGCGGAGTCATCGGCCACGGAGAAGCGCACATCTACGTCCGGGTATTGCTCCTCGAACGCCGACTCGACCGCATCGCGCAGCTCCTTCGGGAAGTCCGTACGTACCACGAGGCGGGTCCGGCCACCGCCGCAGGCGATGGCCAGTACCAGCGCCGCAAGTACGACACTCCGGGTCAGCGTGATTGCTCGAAGGTCCGCCACTCTGCCGCATCCAGAGAAATGAGGTTTGCAAACAAGCGATAGGCGCCGGGCACCTGACCCGCCCACTGACGGAAGAACGACAGCGCGGCATATGCGAACACGCCATGTCCGACCGACGTCACCAGCAACGAGCCCTGACGCGGT
>JBDGVS010000287.1:0-4032 GCA_039585535.1 Gemmatimonadota bacterium
TTCCTTCGAGGAGGCGCCCTGGCTCCGCTGCTTCGCGAGTCCGAGGTCGTCGAGCATAAGGAGCTTCAGGCAGTGCTGCGCAAGAGTGTGCAGGGTATCGCGGCTCAGAATCGTGCCGCCCTCGTGGCGCTCCTGGGGGAAGACGACGGTCTGATTGCATCGGCGGCGGCCCGGCTCGCGGGCGAGATGCAGGTCGCCGAGGCCGGACCAGCGCTCGCTGGATTGCTCACCCACGATGACCCGGCGGTTCGACTGGCGGCGATCGAGGCGGCTATCTCTCTCAAGGCCTCGGTCGTGGCGGGAGGCCTCGAAGCTGCGCTTCAGGACTCCGAGCGGAAGGTTCGCATCGCAGCGGCGCGCGCGCTGGGAGAACTTCGATACACGCCGGGTGCGAAAACGCTTGGGGATCTTATTCGGAGCAAGCAGATGCGGTCCGCCGATATCACCGAGAAGGTGGCCGTCTTCGAGGCGTACGGAATGTCAGCGCAGGAAGAGGGTATCGCCCTCCTCGACGAGCTTCTGAACAAGAAAGGGCTGTTGGGGAAACGCGAGTCGACCGAGATGCGTGCCGCGGCGGCGCTCGGTCTCGGGCGGATCGGGAGTCCAGCAGCACGCGTGGCCCTCGAGCGCGCGACCCAGGACGAAGATCCGGTGGTACGGAGCAATGTGAACCGTGCGCTCCGCCAGGAGGGTTGAGGCGATGTCGGACAGTAGTCCCAACTACCAGGATATCGGTCGCCGACTGCTGACGGCGGTTTTTGGCGCGCTGGGAGCCCTGCGACTCTATCCGGTAGAGAACGAGACGGTTCAACAGGCGTTGACCGAGCTTCACACGCTCGTAGCCGGCGTGGTCGATCAGGAGGGATCTGCCGAGGTGCGTGTCGTCGGGGACTTCTTCTTCCTCAACGAAACCCGTCTCAGGCTCGACCTCACGAACTTCGCGACCTTCGGATCCTTTGCGAAGGCGTTGGGGACGCACGGGATCGGAGCGGTCGAGATCGTCAAGGGCGTCGAGCGTGCCGAGTGGGCACCCTTCCTTTCGATGTTGCTCAGGCCTGCGGTCGACGATGCTCCGTTCGAAGGTTTCATGGAGCGCTTTGAGCAGGCACCCGTCGAGCATATCCGGCTCCGGCCTGCTCGTGACGTCGACGAACCGGGCGACGAAGACGAAGAGTCCCTGACCGCGGCGAAGAGGACGTACGCCCAGTCGGTGAAGGTTGCCGAGGACGTGATGAGTGACATGCGTCTGGGAAAGGCCGTGAACGTTCGCAAGGTGAAGCGTGCCGTTCAGGGGATCGTCGATCAGGTGCTCTCGAACGAGTCGTCGATGGTGACGATGACCACCCTTCGGGACTTCGACGAGTACACGTTCACGCACTCGGTGAACGTTTCGATCTTCAGCGTGATCATAGGGCAGCGGCTAGGCCTCGAACGGGCTCATCTCTACGAGCTTGGCCTCGGCGCCCTCTTCCATGACGTCGGGAAGCAGCGTCTCGAGGCCGAGGTTATCAACAAGCCGGGCAGTCTCACCGATGATGAGTGGGCTCAGCTCAAGGAGCACCCTACGGAGGGACTCCTCGTTCTGTTCGGGATGCACGGTTTCGCGGATGTCCCGTATCGACAGATGCTCATGGCATATGAGCACCACATGAAGATCGATCTGACAGGCTATCCGCAGAACAAGCGGGAGCGAGAGCCCACGTTGTTCTCGCGTATCGTCGCAGTGGCCGACGCCTTCGACGCCGGTACGTCCGTGCGTAGCTACCAGTACGAGCCCTGGCCGCCGGACGCGGTGCTGCAGGAAATGCGGGACAACCCGAAGCGAGGCTTCGACAAGCTCCTGGTGAAGGTGCTCATCACGGCCACCGGTGTGTATCCGGTCGGGACCCTGGTGATTCTGGACACGCACGAGCTCGCTGTGGTTTCGAAGGTGAACCCGAACCCTGATCTCCTTCACCGCCCAACGGTTCGCGTCATCTCCGATTCGGTCGGTCTCCCACTGTCCGAGCCGAAGAACATTGATCTGGCCGAACCCGATCCCGCGACGGGTCGACCGGTGCACCAGATCATCAAGACGACCGATCCGCAGAAGTACGGGATCCGGGTCAGCGACTATCTGATCGCATGATCTCGAGAGTCTTCACAGCGCGGCGCGACGAAGGGCGTGCCGCGCTGATTCCGTATGTCACGGCCGGGCACCTCGGCATCGATACGACGGTGCAGGTCATGGAAGCGTTGGCGGACGCGGGTGCGGACATTCTCGAACTGGGGATTCCGTTTTCCGATCCGCTCGCTGACGGGCCGACGATCCAGCACTCTTCGTTCGTGTCGCTGGAGAACGGCACTACGGTTGGACGTGTGCTGGAGGACGTGGCGATGTTTCGTTCGCGTCGGGATACGCCGGTGGTCCTGTTCACATATCTGAATCCGCTTCTCCGCTTCGGGCTCGATCGTTTTCTCGAACAGGCCGATCAAGCGGGAGCGAACGGCCTGCTCCTTACGGACCTTCCGACCGGGTCGGATGCAGCCCTCGAATCGAAGGTCAGCGACTCTTCGCTCGACTTCATTCGACTCGTCGCGCCGACCACGCCTCTCGATCGGGTCTCGGACGTCGCTCGCGGTGGGTCGGGATTCCTGTACTACATCTCGCGGACCGGCGTGACCGGGGCTCGCGCCGAACTCCGGGAAGAGCTCGGCAACGAAGTCCAGGCGATTCGCGCCCGGGTGGAGCTGCCAGTCGCCGTAGGCTTCGGGATCTCGACTCCCGAGCAAGCCGCTTCGGTGGGCGCGGTTGCGGACGGCGTCGTGGTCGGGAGCGCGCTGGTGCGGACGCTCGGAGAGGAAGGGATCGCAGCGGGAGCCGGCTTCGTTGCGAAGCTGAGAGCCGCTCTGGGCTGAATTCTCCGGCTCCGTCTGGCGACGGAGGGCAGGCGACCCTCAGGGCGAGGTGGAGAGCCGTTCGAGAAGCGCCGGGTCCGGTCGGACGAAGATGGTCTTCACCCGCTCGGGAAGAACGGCCCCCGGGGCCGATCTTCGAGGTTTGCGAACATGCTTTCGGCGGGTCCAGTCGACGGGTACGCTCGACGAGGTTCGAGCCTTGGAGTGCAGGGCCGCGAGTGCCCCGGCCTCTTCGAGATCGCGGCTCGGAGGGTTGTCCCCGCCTGACCACCGGAGGATCACATGTGCGCCGGCCGTGTGTCGCGCGTGAAGCCAGATGTCGTCTGGCGCAGAGTGACGGAAGGTGAGGTCGTCGTTGTGCCGCGCCCCACGCCCCACCCGAATTTCAAGCCCTCCACTGCTCCGGTACACACGGTAGGGAAGGAGTGGAGCGTCGTCGCCTCGGCGCTGCGCCGGCGGAAGCTCCGGGATACGCCGGAGGATCTCCGACGCCTCCACCGAGCCGTCGCGGGCCCGACGTAGAAGGTCCGACAGTTCGTCGCGCTCTCGCTCCGCCTTTCCGATCAACCCGGGCAGGCGATCGGCCGCGCGCTCCGAGCGAGCTGCTCGGTCGTAGTACGCTGCCGCGTTCTCGTGGGCTGGCCGAGAGGGATCGAGCTCCACGGTCACGATGCCGCCCTCGAAGTCTTCGAGTGTTGCGGAGGTCGCGCCGGTCGGGACGTCTCCGTAGCGCGCGAGCACGAGGTCGCCCAGCGAGCGTAGCGCGTCCGGGTCTTCACGCTGGTCGAACTCGGCGTGCAGGCGGACCACTCGACGCTCTGCCTGGGCAACTGATCGCTCGAGCCGTTCGAGGAGTGCGGGGCTGACAGAGAGAGCTGCGGGGGCATCTCCACGGAGGGTCTGCGCTTCGGCACAGGCCGCGAAGGCATCCATGAGAGAAGGCATGGGGATGGACGGGGTGCCGGCCAGTTCGAAGGGGTACGGCTGCGGCCCGCGGTCCGTCTCCAGCAGCACCGGAGCACCCTGATCGTCGTCCCCCACGGCGGTGACCCAGCGACCATGCCCTGCACGGAGCGCGTCCGAGCCGGTGTGGTCGGTGTCGTCCAGCCCGGCGCCGAGAAAAGCCTCGACGTT
>JBDGVS010000288.1:0-3968 GCA_039585535.1 Gemmatimonadota bacterium
CAGAGAAGTGCTTGGAGTTCGTCCTTGGTCGCGTTCCGCTCGATCGCGAGGTACACGAGAAGGGCGCACTGCACCGGCTTCCCGAGCAGAGAGGTCAACTCCTCCCCATTTCGGTAGATCCGAAGTCCCCCGAGGGTCTCGATCCGAACTGACATGCCGCCCAACCCGTGGTCGACGCCCGGCCCGTAACGAAGTCGGACTCCGACCTGCCTACCGTTCGGCTGGACCGATGTCCTCGCGCCTGCAGGTAGAAGAGCTTCACAGGACGACGCTGCGTCCCGCTGCGGTGCGGGCACGGGCTTACATGAATGCCCCCGATCACGTTGCAGGTGAACATCATGGGCGGCGTCGCGACTAACACGCAAGACGAGAGGGACGTTCTCCGCTGAACTCTCCTCATAGCCCCGGGACGGTCGTGATCTGAACGCCTTGTCCGGTCTCACCTGCGGGCACCCAGAATGACCAACATGATGATCACGCAAATCGAGAAGTAGATCGTGACGATCATCCCGGTCTTGAGGGCCCGTGCCATGTGGCACAGGATCCTCTCGCAACGGTCGGCATCAGGGGGCGCGGGCAGGTTCATCAGGCGTCAGGCGGCGAGTCGAATGGACATGGGCCGACGATAGTCATGGGCCCTCAGTCCTCGATCAGGCGGCGATCAGTTCGCGCTGCCGGTCTCGTTGCACCGGATCGCACATGGTTGGCCGCGTTCAGGTTGCGGAGTTTTGTAACAGATTCGGTGATCGCGCCCGGATGCGGTGCCGGTTACTTCCCTTTCGCTCCCGTGCCCCTCCGCCGACGTTGCTCACCCCCCGTTTCGGCATCGTCCAGGAGCCTGTCATGCGCCTCGCTCACCCCCCGACTCGATCCAGTGCCTCGACTCACGCCCTCATCGTCGCGGCTGCCCTCACTTGGAGCGCCCCCACCCCAGCCGCCGCCCAGTCCATCGCCGAGCACACCGCCACCATGGAGTCCCAGGACGGCTTCATCCCCCTCCACTGGGACGCTGAAACGGGTCGATTATTTCTCGAAATCACCCGCCTGAACGAGGACTTCCTTTACCTCCAATCGCAGGCGACGGGGCTCGGATCCAATCGATTGGGGCTCGATCGCGGAATGATCGGGTCGGAGCACATTGCCCGGTTCGAGCGGGTGGGCCCGAAGGTGCATTTCGTGCTGACGAACACGGGCTTCCGGGCGGAAGAGGGGCGCACCGAGGCACTCGCGCGCTCCGTCGAGGAGTCCTTCACGACGTCCACCGTCGCTTCGTGGGACATCGTCGCGGAGGACGGTGACGCGGTCCTGGTCGATGCGACGGATTTCTTCTACGAGGACGTGATGGGGATTGCGGATCGGCTCCGGGGCGCCGGGCAGGGGACGTTCCGCGTGGACGCCGATCGGAGCCGCATCCATCTCCCGCGAACGAAGGCGTTCCCGGAGAACACCGAGGTGGAGGCGACGCTCACTTTTGCCGGGACGGACCCGGGCCCTGAGGTGCGGCGGCACACACCCGACGGGCGCTCCCTGACGCTTCGCGAGCATCACTCTTTCGTGCAGCTCCCGGACGACGACTTCCGACCGCGTGCGTTCGATCCGCGCATCGGGCTCTTTTCTGTGAGCTACTTCGACTTCGGGAAGTCGTTCGACACGGATTACGTGACTCGGTGGGCAATGCGGCACCGGCTCCAGAAGCGAGACCCGGCTTCGGCGAGAAGCGAGGCGGTCGAGCCGATCGTCTACTACCTGGACCCGGCCGTGCCAGAGCCGTATCGAACGGCGTTCAAGGTCGGGGGCGACTGGTGGAACGAGATCTTCGAAGCGGCCGGCTTCATCGACGGCTTCCAGATCCACGACATGCCCGCGGACATGGACCCGATGGACGCCCGCTACCACGTGATCCAGTGGGTGCATCGAACCGAGGCGGGCTCTTCGATCGGCCCGTCGTTCGTCGACCCCCGATCGGGTGAGATCATCAAGGCCGCGGTGCGAATGGACTCTCACCGTTCGCTCGCGGACTACAACCTCTACGCGGGTGCGATTCCGGCGACCGGCGGCACGGAGGAGTCTTTCCTCGGCTCCGGTGGCGGCCTGGACTGGATTGCCGAGCTCGATCCGGACGTGACGGCGGAAGAGTTCACCATGTCGCGACGACGCCAGCACTCGGCCCACGAGATCGGCCACACGCTGGGGCTGGCACACAACTTCATCGCGGCCAGGTACGGGCCGGCTGCGGTCATGGACTACCCTGCGCCTCTGATCGAGCTCGAGGGAGACGAGGTCCGCCTCGCCAATGCGTACCGGGCTGGCGGCGGGGCCTACGACACCCTGGCGATCCGGTGGGCGTACTCCGAGTTCGAGGAGGACGAGGAAGCTGCGGCCCTCGCCGCGATCGTGGCGGAGGGAATGGAGAGGGGCCTGAAGTTCATTACGAACTCAGATGAGACCGCAGCGTCTTCGTATCCGGACGCGACGACGTGGATCAACGGGACCGACGTGCTCGACGAGATGGATCGCATGGTCGATGTGCGCCGTGCACTCGTCGAGCGGTTCGACGAGGAGGCGATCGCCGAAGGTGAGCCGATGTGGCGACTCGGAGAACGGTTCGTCCCCGTCTATCTGCACCATCGCTTCCAGCTCGGTGCGGTGGTGAAGACAGTCGGTGGGATGGACTTCCGCTATGGCCTTCGCGGTGACCCGATCCCAGTTACTCAGGTAATCGATGGCGATCGACAGCGGCGCGCCCTGGAACAGCTGACCGATGCGCTTGCTCCAGAGTCGCTCGAAGTGCCAGAAGAGGTGCTGAGTATGCTCGCTCCGCGCCCCTTCGGCTTCGCCGAGACCCGAATGGACTTCGAGTCCCGTGCCGGCCCGGCCTTCGACCATCTCGAGATCGCCCGGACCCTTTCACGCATGGTGATCGGCGGGGTGCTGGACGAGCCCCGAATGGCACGGGTCGCGGCGTTCCACGAGCGGGATGCCTCGCTTCCCGCTCCCGAGGAGGTGGTGGGGTACTTCGTGAACGCGCTCTGGGGCACGGTGGGGTCGACCCCGTTGGCGCGGGTTCCTCAGCGTGAGCTGGTGGACGGTCTCATGGATCTCGCTTCGAGTGCCACGGCCACGGTCGAGACCCGGGCTGCGGCGGAGTGGGGGCTTCGTGAGATCGCTGAACGGGCGAGCGGCCTTGGCACGGCCGCGTCGAACGCCGATCCGTCGATCATTGCACACGTGCAGCTCACGTCCGCGGATATCCAGCGCTTCATGGAGCGTCGCTTCGACGGAGGAGATCGGACCGACGCGCTCACTCCACCGCCCGGCACGCCGATCGGGAGTGGCCGGTGAGCGGGTGTAGCGTCCGGGGGCACTGCTGACCGTGACCACCCTTACCCTGACGCCCGACGAGCAGGCCCTCCTCGCCGGTGACTCCGGCGACGCCAGCGCCATGGCGATGCGCATCGTCGTCGCGGCCGCCGAGCTCCTCGGGGCAGAGCAGCTCATCGAGATCTCCTCGGCTCACATCGACGGATGCCTGCACCACGGCGACGGTGGCGTCGAGTTCGCGGAGGCACTCGTGCGGGGCGGCGGCCGAATGGCCGTGCCGACAACACTCAACGTCGGCGCGATGGACCTTCTCCATCCCGGTATCGTCAGAACCGATGCTCACAACACGGACATGGCGCGCCGGCAGATGCAGGCGTACGTAGCCATGGGGGCGGAGCCGACCTTTACCTGTGCGCCGTATCAGGTGGGTCACGAACCGGATGTCGGTCAGCAGGTCGCATGGGGCGAATCGAACGCGATCGCCTTCGTGAACTCGGTTCTTGGAGCCCGTACCGAGAGGTATGGTGACTTCCTGGACGCATGCTGTGCGATCACGGGCCGGGCGCCCCTCCATGGGCTGCACCGCAGTGAGAACCGACGGGCCCAGGTGGTGATCGACGTCTCCGCGGTGCCTGAGGCGCTCAAGG